>NZ_JBQHVY010000021.1:0-53422 GCF_052064255.1 Oribacterium sp. HCP3S3_B9 | reverse complement strand
TTGATATCGGACATGCTGAGCATCTTCCTTTCCTCCCTTATCTATTGGTTGTGCTTTAGATAAAGGATAATTTTGATTGGTTGGTGTTTCAACGTGTCCTTTCCATTTATAAGGAATTCCTTTTCCAATTTCAGGGATTTTTATTTCCAATTCCTGGTATTATTAGTTTACAACATACAGCCAAATACTTTTCTGCCATTGTCTTTGCAGAGAACTGTCTGGCTCTTATTAAAGCAGCTTGCCCAAGTGACCGGCGCAATTCAAAGTTATTTACAAGCATACCAATGCTATCTGCGATAGACTCAGAATCTGTTCCTGTAAAAATTGCTTCACTGCCATCCTCTAACATATCCACAATTCCGCCAACAGGGGTCGTGATAATTGGTAGCCCCGTAGCCATTGCTTCAATCAAAGTCATTGGCATACCCTCATATAGGGACGGAAGAATAAAAATATCCGCTTCGTTTAGAAACATATTTACTTCTGGTTGTAATCCCAACAAATTAACAGAATCTGAAATGTGTAATTCTTGAATAAGTTCCTTCACTTGTTCTTTTAATTCCCCATCCCCAATCAAGATTAGCTGAGAATCAGGATATTCTGACTTAAATAAATTGAATCCTTTTATCAACTCGATATGGTTTTTTGCTTCAGCAAATCTTCCGATATGCAGTATTTTCATTGGCTTATGAACCGAATAATCATCTTTAGCAATGCACTTCTCAATATTTATTCCGTTGAAAATAATTGGTATTTCGGTTATCGGAAGACTGTAAACCTGAGAGATTGTATTACGAATATATTCAGTTAGTGCCACCGGAATCACTTTACAATATTTATAAAAAAACCTGTTTATTAGTTGATCGATTTTGCCACATTCCTTTTCTGCAACGTTATGAACTGTGTGTACCATTCTTGGAACTTTTGCCATAACCGCAGCTGGAACGGTATATCGCATGACATATCTGTGTGTATGAACAACGTCAGGCTTTTCTTCCTTAAATATTCTATAAAACTTGGCCACCATACTGACGTCCAGACCATGTTTTTTCCCAAGATATCTAATGTCAATCCCGCGCTTTTCCATTCTATCCGTAATAGCCGAATGAAAGCTATACATACTCACTACGATTACTTTGTGTCCTGCCTTCACGAGTTCATAGGATAAATTTTCGCACATTGTTTCTGCGCCTGCTAAACCAAACTCCGGCATTATTTGAATAATCTTCATTCTTTTCACCAACTTTATTCTAGTATCTTTTGATAGGCTTTCTTTATAAAACTTCTACTCCTATTAATAATGGATTGTTGATATTCCGACCATTTCTCTGCCATTTCTTGAAATTTCGCATTATGAGTAATTGCATACATAGCTTTCATTTGAGCTATATGCAGATTATGGTAAAAAGGACTAGTTATCATACCTGCACAGTCATACATACTCCAATATCCATTATCGAAAGCGTCAAGATGATTTACCAGACTTTGAACTGTTTTTTCGAATATTTTCTTTGTTTCTGAGGTTCCACAAACTAAATTATAATCATAAAGACCCCATATACTAAAAATCCATCCGTTCAAAACAACTGGTTTGTGGGTAAATTCGTGAAAGAAAATATCCTCTCCCAAGTATTCCGTCGTTCCTCCATTGTTAATATCCAAAAGCATAAAATCTATTGCTTTCCGTGCGGCCGACAGATATCTTTCATCTTTACTTGTTTCATATAGTCTAAGAAGTAGGGATGTAGCCTCTCCTTGAGCCATTGAGGAGAATGGATGATCTGGGAACTCATAAGCAAAATTATCCCAACTACCATTTTTATTCTGAAATTCCATTGCCCAATCTGCACATTTTTTAGCTTTTTCAAACATCGACTTATCATCTGATAAAAGATACAAATCGTATGCTCCTAATCCATATTGAAAAATCATGATAGGAAAATATATCTTCTCTCCGCTATCAACAGTAAGCAATGGTATTCCTTCAGAATCCAATTCCTGTGATTCACTAACTTTTTCTGTCAAGTCGTTATAATAACCCTTAAGCTCAGATATAGAAAATGCTTTCCCTAATCCCTGGTTTACATGCTGTATGCTTTTCCCTGTCAGCATGCGGCACCATTTCTGTAGATTATAAAATGTAATCGCCATAATTGTTTCCTACCTACACTCGATAATTGTTTAGTTGTAATATTGTTTTCAATATCTCAGGTTGGTATTTCTTAGCCTCTCTCAAACAATTGCATTTCATTCCAGTTATACTTTGCGGATTCGCAATAACCTCTAGGAGCTTTATCTTTAAATCATGCATATTCTCGAAATCGTATCCCATTCCTGTTACGCCAGGCACAATGATGTCTGAAAAGCTCTCCCATTTTGATGCCAGAACAGGTACACCTGCAGCATAAGCATCAATGATTGTCCCTGGAATGCCTTCCGTATAGAAACGAGTCGGAAATACTAGCATAAAATAGTCTTTTATAACAGAAACACTTTCGGAAGCAGGTACACATCCACGATAAAAAACAAATTCAGAATTTGCATTAATCAATCTCTTAAAATCATTCTCGTATCCACAGTCAATCTGACCGTAAATATCCAGAAGAAAGACGGTACGATTTTTTTCTTGATTGATTTCTGAAATTACCTGAATAATGTCCTCAATTCCCTTCTTTTGCATTACTCGAGAAAAGGTACACAGCTTATATGGTTCCTGCTGGGAATAGACCAATTCTTTTTCTGCCAAAATAGGAATATCCTTAAAATTAGGTAGAATAATTACATTTTGGAATCCCTTAGATGACAAGGCCTGGCTCATGGTCGATGTCTCCACATAGATTCCATCCATTCGTTTCAGAAAAAAAGCCAACCATTTCCTTTTTGTTACCATTTCTGGTAGCCAACCGCCAATCACAATGTAGTGAAGACGTTTCCTAAACAATCTGTTCAGAATTACCAAGAACGGAGAAAAAATTTTTACACTGTTATGAGCAGGCAAAATGATAATATTGTCGCAATGAATCAGCATTGAAAAAAGTGCGTATAAACACTTCGGTAATACCCGGATACCCCCATATGTATCTTCTGTAAGAACTTGACTCTCTCCAAGTTCCTTTCGCAATTGTTCTGTAACACTTTTGGTCTTAACCGTTTGGCCATCAAGAAATTCCTTATTACCACCAAAATGTCCGCAAATACCCACTTTATATCTCGCCACAATTACAATCTCCACCATCTCATGCCAGATGCATCAAGGTCTGCTACCTTATACAGGCCCTTAACATCGAGCAGAACCTTCTCATCATCTGCACCGGATTTGAAGAGTGCCTTAATATCATTAAGAGCAAGAGCTCTAAACTCATTGTGGGCAACAGCCACAATCACACAATCCGCATCTTTCACATCATCCAGTTTGGTGAGCGTCACACCGTACTCATGCATAGCATCTCTTTCACTAGCCCAAGGATCGACAACCACCGGTGTAATGCCGTAAGAGCCCAGTCGATTAATGATGTCATCCACTTTGCTGTTTCTGGTGTCCGGGCAGTTCTCCTTGAAAGTCAGGCCAAGAATAACAACCTTGGAATTCTTCGGAGCCTGTCCTGCTTCAATCATTTTCTTAATTGCAGCGTCAGCAACGTATGCACCCATGCTGTCGTTTACTATTCTTCCGTTGAGGATGATCTGGCTATGATAGCCCAACTTCTCTGCTTCATATGTAAAGTAGTACGGATCCACGCCAATGCAGTGACCACCGACAAGTCCTGGACGGAAGCCAAGAGCATTCCACTTGGTGTTCATGCCATCGACAACCTCGTTGGTATCAATACCCATACGGTCAAATACCATGGCGAGCTCGTTCATGAAAGCAATATTGATATCACGCTGGCTGTTCTCAACAACCTTGACTGCCTCGGCTGTCTTGATGTTGGAAACTGGATGAGTGCCAACTTCGATTACCAGGTCGTATACATTCTTGATTTCTTCAAGAGACTCTGCATCGCAGCCAGATACAATCTTGCGAATATTCTCCAAACGGTGCACCTTATCGCCCGGGTTGATACGCTCAGGAGAGTAGCCAATCTTGAAGTCCACGCCACACTTCAGGCCAGACTCTTTCTCAAGAATAGGAATACATACATCTTCTGTACAGCCGGGGTAAACAGTAGACTCGTAGACGACAATTGCGCCTTTGGTGAGATTACGACCAACAATTTCCGAAGCTCCAATAACTGGAGTGAGGTCAGGTGTGTGATCGGTATTAACCGGAGTAGGAACTGCAACGATGATGAACTTCGCTTCCTGGAGCTTCTTCTCGTCAGCTGTAAACTCGACGGTAGTAGCCTTGATGCCCTCATCACCGACTTCTTTGGTCGGATCGACACCCTGCTTATACAGTTCAATTTTTGCCGCATTCAGGTCAAAGCCGATTACCTTAACCTTCTTTGCAAAGGCAACAGCAATAGGCATACCAACATATCCCAGACCGACAAGAGCGATTTTTTCTTCGCCAGCCACAATCTTCTCATAAAGTGTCATTTTACTTTTCTCCTTATCTATATTCCTTAGAAAACAATTTCAAAATACCTTTTAATGAACCTGCTCCATATGTGATGTGAAAAATAGGGAACAGTAAAACCAACAAAAAGAATTCCTTTAATCCACTAGCTTGTTTTGCTGAAAATAGGCAATCCAGAGCAAAATATAGTGCCATTTCTAAAGCAAACAGCCACCATATTGGGTGGTAGATAATCCCTGCGATAGGCAGGATAATTAGTGAAAGCAAGAAAGCTAATGGAATAAAATGTCTTACTCCCATGGAACCTGGACACAATTTCATTGTGATTACATTCCACATTCCATTTTTTACCGCCATGTCCGATATGCCCTTGATGCTATCTCGACAGTAATATGACAGCTTGATATCTGATGAAAGATAAATCTTACCCCCATTTTTTCTAATGCGGTAATTCATCTCGTTATCCTGGTTGCGAGTTAATCTCTCATCATATCCGCCCCATTTTTCAAACACTTCCCTTCGGAATGCTCCAAATGGAACTGTATCTACATATCCTGATTCACCATTAGTTCTGAATTCAGAATTGCCCACGCCAAAGCGGCTAGAGAGCATTTTCGCAATGGCATTACCAACGAAGCCCTTGCTCTTTGTTTCGGCAACTCCACCGACATTATCTGCATCGGTCGTATCAAGATAGTAGACACACTTTGATATGTAGTCTTTATTGTAATCGGCATGGGCATCTAATCTAATGATGTACTTTCCCGTTGCCTCTTTGATTCCGATATTCATTGCGTATGGAACTGTTTTGTTCGGGTTGCTCAAGAGTTTTATCAGATTAGGATATTTCTCAATATACTCCCCGATCAATTCTCTTGTTCTGTCAGAAGACATACCATCCACAAAAATCCACTCCATGCACTCCTGTGGATAATCTTGAAGTAATAAAGAATCAATACAGTTCTCTATGTATTTTTCTTCGTTATAAACCGGCATTACCACGGATATAAATGTTTTATCCATCTAACCTATACTCCTTGCTTGTTCCTTGCTCTCTTTCTTCATTGTGTTTTTCACCGTGTATTCCGGTGTTTTACTTATATTCCTTACCAAGCACAGCAAAAACGGTTCTGAACATGGTTGCTATATCACCAAAAAGGAGAAGTCTATAATAGACCAAAGATTGTACTTCATCTTCACAGGAAGTACTTCTTCCATACAATTTTTCTATTCTCCAATTACATTGTTGATGTAACAATCTGTCGCATTATTTCTGCTTATTATTTTTGCTGGACTACCTATTACAATTGAATGATCAGGAACATCACTATTCAAATATGTATTAGGCGCAATTAAAACATCGTTTCCAATATGAATAGAACCGACGATAGTTGAGTTCATTCCAATCCAGACATTGTTTCCTATCGTAGGTGTCCCTTTTCTAATACCTCGATTTTCCTGACCAATAGTAACTCCTTTATGGATATTGCAATTCCGTCCTATTACTACCTTATCGTTTATTGTTATGCCGTATGGGTGGGCAATAAAAAACCCTTTGCCTATTTGTACGGGATAGTCAATTTCAATTCCATGTTTTTTACCAACAATTAGCAACAGAGCATGATATATCTTTTGTACCCCCCCCGGGAGAATTGGCACTTTCTAAATAGATATGTCCAGAGTTTTATGTACTTATCAATCTTGTCATTGCCGTATCTCTGTAAATCGGCGCAATATACTTCTTTAAAATTACTCATAATCTTTTCCCATAACAGCAAGCACTGTACGGAACATTGTTTTAATCTCTCCTATGAAGGAGAATTCCTTAATGGACTGAAGATTGAACTTCATCTTGCCTGGAAGCACTTCCTCCATGTACACCTTGTCCACATCGTCTGCTGCTTCCAGCAACTCCGCTTCATCTTTGTATCTAATGCTGGCCTCAGATGTTATGCCAGCAGGAAGAAGTAGAGTAGCGTAATACTCAGGCTTATACTTCTCCACATATTTCACTGCTTCTGGTCTTGTGCCCACAAAACTCATGTTGCCGGTGATAAGGTCGAATACCTGTGGCAGCTCATCAAGTCTGCACCCTCTGAGTTTTGCACCAACCTTTGTGATGCGACTGTCATTACCAACGGTGACTGCAGAACCGATTTTATCCGCGTTACTCACCATTGTGCGGAACTTGTGGATTTTGAAGTGTTTGCCATAAGTTGTAATTCGTTCCTGTCTGTAGAAGACGGGACCTTCGGAATCCAGTTTTATCATCACAGCAATCACAGCCATTGGGATGGCAAGGATGATCAGCAGAATCAACCCGCCAACCAAATCCATCGCCCACTTCAAAACCAAGCTCAACTTCTTTTTCTTAAGTGCCTCATAGTATGGTCTGACTTCCTCAGTCCGCATAAAATCAGGCAATTCTTCCCATTTTTTCAAAATCATCAGATCACTCCATGAACACAAAAGAATTCCAATCACAGTACCAATTGTGTTGTTCAACACATCATCCGCTTCGCAGTAACCCAAGAGAAATATGTATTGAGAACACTCAATAAAAGTAGACAGTAGAAAACCGACCAGAATGGCCTTCCAGCCTTTACCACCGAGTAGAACACCCAATGGAATGAACAGCAGAATATTGAGAGCAATATCCCACCAATATCCCATCCGAACTTCCCAGAACAGGCCCTTGGTTATTCTCTCCATTCCCACTTCTCTCGAGAAAAGAGTCACCCACAGGATAAAGAAGATATACAGGGCTATAAGTACTTTCCGTTTCCTCTCCCCCAATGGCGCTCCTTTCTCCGCTTTACTTATCCACACACCATTCCCACACTCTTTTTTCCTCTCCACGCTCATTTCCACACATTTCTCCCTCTCAATCTCTCCATACCCCAAAACTCCTCATCTCCTCATCTCCTCAGGAGTGAGTGGTTAGAATGGTATGGTTTGGTGGATAGGAAGGTTTGACGTGCTTAGTGTTGAAGTGTGGGTTACTTCAAATATCCCTTCACTACTTCCTTGAAATTCTCAATAACATACTCCACATCTTCATCACTCAGTAGCGTATGGAGAGGTAATGTAATGAGGTTCTCATAATACTCATACGCATTAGGGAAATCCTTAATGTCCCAACCTAACTCTCTATAAGCAGTCATCATCGGGAGAGGTTTATAGTGGACATTGCAGTTCACACCACGCTCCGCTAATCTCACTATTATCTCCCTACGCTCCGCGTCTCCGATCCCGGGCACTCTACTTAAATAGAGATGGTTAGAAGATTGGAAGTTCTCGCCGCTGTGGACAAGATGCTTCACACCCAACTCATCACACATCTCGTCATACCGCGCAATAATCTCCCCTCTCCTAGCGAGGAGCTGCGGGTACCTATCCAGCTGCTTTAACCCTATCGCCGCCATGATGTCGGTCATGTTGCACTTGTACCAAGGACCGATTATGTCATATTCCCACGCGCCGATTTGGGATTTAGCTAGAGCGTCTTTGGACTGGCCGTGAAGGCTCAGAAGCTGGTACTGATGATAGATTTCCTCGTTATCTATTCCCTCTATATCTCTCCACGTACTAGCCCCACCCTCTGCTGTGGTAAAGTTCTTGACCGCGTGGAAGGAAAAGTCCGTGAAGTCGGCTATCTCTCCAGCCATCTTGCCGTTTCTAGATGCGCCCAGCGCGTGTGCTGCGTCTGAGAAGACTATTACTCTTCCAAGGGCTCTTTGAATTCTGGCTCCTAAACTATCTCCTTGGAGAGGAGTGAAGAGCGCCCTCTTCTTCTCCACAACATCAAACAGCTTGTCGTAATCACAGACAATTCCACCGAGGTCCACAGCCACAATAGCTTTGGTACGCTCAGTAATCGCCTCGCCCACCTTGTCGTAGTCCATCTCCACACAGTCTTTCTGACTGTCCACGAAAACGACTTTTGCTCCACAGTGGATGGCAGCTGAAGCACTCGCTGTGTATGTATAAGCAGGAACGATAACCTCATCACCCTCACCGATACCACAAACACGGAAGTTCAACTCTTCCGCTGCTGTGGCAGAGTTCAAGCAAACAACCTTGCTCGTATGGCAGTAGGTTGCAAGCCTACGCTCTAACTCTTTCGTCCTTGGCCCTGTGGTGATCCAGCCACTTCTCATCGCTTCCGCTACTTCATTTATCTCCAGTTCCGAAATGTCCGGTGGACTAAACGGTATTACTCTTTTTTCCATCATTGTTCTCCCCTTGCATTGTTTTCTAATTTTCTTATCCACGCCATTGGTGTGGTCATATATCCCTTTTCTTCTTCCAATCCAACCAACCACTCATCCTCACCATTTCCACACCGCTCTCCTCACTGCTCTTTTCCTTTCATCCTCACCACGCGGATGTGGTTGAGCGGAAGAGATAGATGGGTCGATAGATGATTAGGCATTGGTGTCATAATGCACCCCATTTTCACCCCTACACACCGCTTCCAACCCCCTCTTTTCCACCCCTCCTGCACGGTCATACTCACCAAAAAGTGAGTAGTGAAATTGGCGAAGTTGATAGGTAGATAGATAATTAGGGATTGGTGGCAAGATGCAGGTACTTTTTTGGGGTCGATAGATGATTAGGCATTGGAGGTGAAAGTGAGGGTCAATAGATGATTAGGGATTGGTGTCGATATGCACCTCTCTAGCCTTCTCTACACCTCTTTTTTCCTTCTCCTGTGGTCATCCCCACTCCTTTTCGTCTTTTTCCTTCTCGCCGCCACTCTCTTTTTCACTTCCCCGCCATTTCTGGCGTGGTTTTTAGTTGTGTGGCGGGGTTGGATGGGTGAAAAGTAGTGAATAATGACGAATACGGGTATGATATGGAGGTTGTGGATTGGTAGTTTTTTACGGTCGATAGATGATTAGGGACTAATATCGGCTATTGAATATCTCCAATTGTTTTACATTCATTCCATGCATCCACAGGATTGGTAGACATATCCTCTGTTCCCATTGCATAACCGGTGATTGTAATATTAATATCATCAATAGCTGCATACTCTGCATTTGAGATTGATTTCATGGTCATCTGATTTGTCAGAGCACTTGTACTATCTCCAGGAGCCAATATTGTCATCTCAGTACTTCCATAAGCATAAACAACTGTTCCATCATCCTCACTCACAACACACCATTCATCATCAACATCAAATGAGTAAAGAATTCCATCTGCTGTTGTTGGCATATCCACTTGTATAAACACATACATTTCTTCGGTTGCATCATTATATATAACTGGTTTTACATCAAAGCTATCACCAGGTCCCACTTTCGTTGCTGCCATATCAGTGGAAAGATCAAATTGGAAAACCGTCTTTTTTGAGAGTTTTGATGTTTCACTTTTTGTAAAAAATAATGACATTATTGCATATGCAATAATTGTTGTCCCAAGACAAACTCCGCAAGCGACTCCTGTTCCAACTGCTTTCTTATTCATAAATCATTACCTCTTGATTAATCCTTTGTATCCCTACAAAACTTAACCATAGCCCACCGCCAGACATGGCGTGTGAGCTAAGTCAGTTCCTCCTTATAGAATTTTCTACTCTGGATTGTGGGTCAATTCATGAGTATCCAAGAAGCCATCTTCACCTCTTGGATTCTCTGACCCACTCCAGTTTCCGTAGAAAATTTCAAATAACGGGGACTGACTTAGAGCCGAAAACCCTTGTAAATTCAAGGCTTTTTCTTGGTTGTCCCTATTATACAGCTATCACCTGCTTGCCTTAGAGTGCACCGTGGCTGATCGCCGGCTTTCCGTATAAGCGCTCGCCCGCGAGCTTGCAGCAGAGGTGGAGCGCTGCGGTACAGCAGGACAGGCCGACGGCGTACTTCACTTCTGCCTTCTCGGCCGCGATCTTCTCCACCTGGTTGATGTTCTCACCGACGGTGCTCATCCAGTTGGTTTCGTAGGCTTCGGTCACATAGGCGAGCTCCTCGCCGTGCATCGTCGGGGATGCCAGCCATACCTTCTTATCAAACGCTTTAAATTCATCTTTTCTTGTAAAAGCCATGTTTCCCCCTCCGCGCTCTGTTCCCCTGTTCAGGCGGCGCTTGTCTTCACTGTTTATGAATTGAAAAAGGGATTTCCAAACGAATTTGAAATCCCTTGCTTTAAAGGTGCTGATGACGAACTGTGTATCTTAGGCAAGTCTGAACCGTCGTCTTAGACTGTTTTCTGTTCCTTATCCGTCTCCGGCTGGTGATACGTCGGTACCACTCTCTGGATCACATCCCGTATATTCCCGACGTCCTTCCGGCTTTCGCGGTCGAGCTCGTCGAGGTCCTTCAGGAACTGTTCGTCGTCCATCTGAATCGGGTGGCCGATGTGGATCAGCTTGTTCGGTGTATCCGTCATGCCCTCTTCGTTCATGAGGAGCTCCTCGTAGAGCTTCTCGCCCGGGCGGAGACCTACGTACTTGATCTTGATGTCTACATCCGGGGTCAGTCCGGAGAGTCGGATCAGGTTCCGGGCCATGTCGTCGATCTTCACCGGCTTGCCCATGTCGAGGATGAAGATCTCGCCGCCCTTCGCGTAGTGCGACGCCTGGAGCACCAGGGAGACGGCCTCCGGAATGGTCATGAAGTAGCGGATGATCCGCTTGTCAGTGACGGTCACCGGACCGCCCTCTGCGATCTGCTTCTTGAAGAGCGGGATGACGGAGCCATTGGAGCCGAGGACGTTACCGAAGCGGACCGCGACGAAGTCGGTCTTCGGGTACTTCCGGTTCATCATCTGGACGATCATCTCACAGATACGTTTCGTGGCACCCATGACGTTCGTCGGGTTCACGGCCTTATCCGTGGAGATCAGGACGAAGCGCTTCACGCCGGCGTCGGCTGCGGCACGGGCGGTTTTCAGGGTGCCCATGACGTTGTTCTTGATCGCTTCGTTCGGGCTCACCTCCATGAGCGGCACGTGCTTATGTGCGGCTGCATGGAAGACCATGTCCGGCTTGTACTGCTGCATCACACTGCTGATGCGGTGCGTGTTCCGGCAGGAGCCGATGAGGGTCACGAGGTTCAGCTCCGGGTGCTCCATGAGGAGCTCCTGCTGGATGCTGTACGCGTTATTCTCGTAAATGTCGAAGATGACGAGCTGCTTCGGCTCGTGGCGTGCGATCTGCCGGCAGAGCTCAGAGCCGATCGACCCGCCACCGCCGGTGACGAGGATGGTCTTCCCCTGAATCATACTGAAGACTTCTTTGTTGTTGATCTTGATCGGTTCACGACCGAGGAGGTCGAGGACGTCGACGTCACGGAGCTTGCTGACGCTGACTTCGCCGTTGACGAGCTGGTAGATGCCCGGGACGGTCTTCAGCTTACAGCCACTCTCCTTACAGATGTTGAGGATCTCCGCGCGCTCTGCAGCGGTCGCGGTCGGGATCGCATAGATGATTTCCGTGACCTCGTACTCCTGTACGGCACGGAGGATGTCGTTTCGGGTGCCGACGACCGGGACGCCGTCGAGGACGCGGCCCTGCTTGTTCAGGTTGTCGTCGATCAGGCAGACCGGATCCCCCTTCAGGTGCTTACTGGTGAGGAGCTCCTTGATGAGTATCCCGCCAGCATTGCCCGCGCCGATGATCATCACTCGCTCGCGTGGCTCACTGCTCTTCCGCTCACTGGCGATGCCGTCGAGGAGACGGATGAAGCGGTAGAAGAAGCGCATGCCGGTGTGCAGCATGAAGCTGAGGCAGTAGCCGATGATGTAGTAGGATCGTGGCATGTGCATATGCATGAAGAACACGCCGAACGCATACAGTACGATGAGTACCAGGTAGGCGCGGATCATGTTGAGGAGCTCGACGAAGCTTGCGAAGTACCAGATGCTGTGGTACAGGCGGAAGAGGTAGAACACCGTGATGGTGCTCACGATGAAGTAGGGCATCGAGAAGAGGTAGCCCCAGAAGTAGTTCGTCGGGATCTGCGAGAACGCGAGGTCGAAGCGGAAGAACAGGCCGAGGAAGTAGGCGAGGACGAGGATACCGGCGTCGGCGATCATCAGCATGCCGGCGTGCATCACCCAGGACTGCTGGAGGTGACTGGCTTTTCGTTTCGAAAGCGTCGCATCCGCGGTGCTGTGGTTTTCAGTTGTTCTGTCGATCTTTTCGCTCATACTCTCTCACTCTATCCTGCATGCAGTGCTGGATGCGCTGCATATTTTTCGCTCCGTCCTGTGGATGCATCTCCGTATCCTGTCGGGATTCCCGGCTGTGCGGAGCGTCGAAACGCTGCTGTTCTTAATCAGTCTTTATTACGGTGCCAGAAGATGCCGGTGCAGGCGATCATCATGATCGCGGTGCTGATCATGGCGCGGGCACCGTCGATGGTGTCCGGTCCTGCATACGCACTCGGGTGCATGAGACCGAGATAGATCAGGATGATCGCGGCCACGAGGACCACGCCGATAAGACATTTCCACTCTGAACTGATACCCTTCATGATACCTTCCTTCCTGCTAAAATCTGTGTTCAGCTTCGCAGCTGGGCTTCGCTATGCTGCTTACTTCTTTCCGGAAGCGTCGCTCGGGCCGTAGCCGTAGCCATAGCCGTACTTGTCGTACTTCTTTCCGTATTTCTTATAGTAGCTGTTGTAGTAGCCGCCCTTCGTCATATTGACCTTGTTGAGGATCACGCCGAGGAAGCGGACGCCGGTACGGTCGAGCTGCTCCTTCGCGCGCTGGAACATGCGGCGGGAGGTCACCTCGGACTCAGCGACGAGTGCTGCGCCGTCGGCGTACTTCGTGAGGATCGCGGCGTCGATGACGGTTCCGACCGGTGCGGTGTCGAGAATCACGATGTCATAGTTCTCTTCCTTGATGAACTGGAAGAGGCGGTCGCACATCTCATCCTCGAAGAGCTCGGTCGGGTTCGGTGAGTATGGTCCGGCGAGGATCATGTCGAGGTTCGGGATGGCGTCGTCGGTATAGAAACCGTCCTCGATCGGGACCTGGCCGGTGAGGATCTGTGACAGACCCACGGTTTTGACATTGACCTGATGTACCTTGATAAACTCAGACGTACGGATGTCGCAGTCCACGTAGAGGGTGCGCTTGCCGGACTCGGCGAAGACACGGGCGAGCTCGAAGGAGATCGTCGACTTGCCTTCATTCGGGGAGGTCGAGGTGATCAGGATGTTCTTTACGCGGGATCCGGAGAACATGAGGTTCGTACGGAGGGTACGGAGTGCCTCGCTGTAGCGGAAGTCGTCGTCCGGGGCGAGGGTCAGTGTGATCTTATGCTTGTTTTCAATCATCTCTTCGCTCCTTTCTTTACGTTTCGGTTACGGGACTTCGGGTTCGCTGCGTAGTTATACTGCTCAGAGCGCTTCGCGGCGGCATCCTTCTCCGGGATGGCGGCGAGTACCGGGAGGCCGAAGTAGTTTTCGATGTCGTCCTCGGTCTTGATGGTGTCGTTCGTGAGCATGTCGATGGTGACGAACGCAACAGCCGCGAGCAGGAACAGGAGGGCCGCCATCATGGTGTTCCGTCCGGTCTTCGGGCCGGTCTTCTGAAGCGGGATCTCACCATACTCGATGATCTTCGGCGGGTCCTGCTCCATGATATCCGCGATGTAGCTCGACGCGCTGTCGGCGACGGCGTCGGTGAGCTGCTTCGCCATCTTCGGGTCGGTGTCGAGCACGGAGATGTTCAGGATTCGGGTGTTCGACGGGTTGTCGAGGGTGACCTTCCTGCGGAGGGTCGCGTAGTCATACTTGAGGCCGAGCTTCTGGATGACGTCCTCCATGACGGTACGGGAGGTGACGAGTACCTTATAGTCCTGGGTGAGCTGGGAGCTGATCTGCAGGTCCGCGAGGCTCGTGAGGGTCGTCTCCTTACTCATGACGTAGATCATCGAGGTGCTGGTGTAGGTCGGGGTCAGCACGAAGCGTGAGATCACGAAGCCGAGGCCGCCGCCGATGACGGTGGTGAGGATCAGGAGGGCGATGTGGCGACGGAGCTCGTAGAAGAGCTGCACGAGGTCGATGGTGATCACATCGTTCTGGGCGTTTCGCTTATTTGCGGCCGGGGTGTTCGGCTGTGAGGTCTTTGTATTATCAGGCATGAACTTGATCTCCTATTAATATATTTCTTCATCTCGCAGGATCGCTTCTGCGTTTCCCTGTAGGACGGCGTCGGCGTAGTCTCGGTCGAGGTTCCGCTCGATCCAGTCGATCGCGTCACGGAGTACGGGTGGCCGGCGGTCGACGCGATGCATGTCCGTGCCGAGGAAGTCGGCTTCCTGGTTTCGGAGCGCCTTCTGGATGAACTTCGTTTCCCGGTCGAAGAGTCCGGACAGGCCCTTATGGGACAGCGGCTCGGTGGAGAGCTGTACATAGGCACCGAGGTCGCGGACCTCCGCGAGGCCGTGCTCCTGGATCGCTTTAAATCGCTCTGCGTGGGCGATGATCGGGCGGTAGCCGGCGTTTCGCACGTTTCGGATCGCGCGGAGGATGGTCTGGTAGCTCTCCTCCGGGTAGAACTCGATCAGCGTGTAGTGGCTGTCGGCGAGGGTCAGGATCTCACCGGACTGCAGGCGCTCGGTCATACTGTCAAACCAGAGCACTTCGTTTCCCGCGTAGAGACGCACGTCGAGGGCGGAGGCATTGGCCTCTTCGATCGTCGCGAGCTTCGCGCGGATGCGCGCCGGGTCGGTCGGGTACTGGACATAGTAGTGCGGGGTCGCGATGATCGCGTGGGCACCCTGCTCGACGTCCTGCCGGATCAGCTCGAGGGACTCCTCGAGATCGTGGCTTCCGCCGTCGATATGGTAGATGATATGGGAGTGGATGTCGAACATCGCTGTTCTTCTCTCCTTTTCGTGTACTGTTACAGTCCTCGGAACATGGTTCCGGGAACTGTATCGGCGCACGTTCTGGTCGCTAGGCGTCATCGCGGTATGAGCATGATGAAAGGCAGTAGTGCTTTCGCCTGCTGCCTTTCCCATCCTTCATCCATGATGCGGGGATCCTTGTGCGCGCACCCTGCATCAGCGGCTCGAGTCCGCCGGACGTAGGTAAAAGTGCTGATTAAGCGATCGGTGTACCCTCAGCGTTGAAGTTCAGGGTCACGCCATTGATTACGTGAACGCCGGTAAGGAAGAAACCGTTTGCGTCTACATAGTGGTAAACGAGAACGCCTGCCTCGTTGTAGGACATATAGATCTCCGTCTTACCAGTAGCCACTGGACGACCAGTGGTCATATCTACGTAGCAGCCTACAGTTGCTGTACCGTTGTTAACGATCAGCATCGGAGCTGTCTGAACGCCAGCAGCTGCTGTACCAGCAGTGGTACGGATGGTTACAGTAGCACCGTTGGATGTCTGTGTAGCAGTTGCAACCTGAACGTTTGCGTTATCAGCAGCAGCGACAGTAGCTACGCCAGTGCCGTTTGCAGTCTTCTGAGCGTTAAGGCTTGCATAGTAATTCTCAGACTCCTTAGAAAGCGGACGGCTGCTGGAGCTGGAAGAAGAGCCTCTGTTATTGGTAGATGAGTTAGCAGCGAAACCTACAGAGTAGGTAGCAACTGTAAGACAAGCAACCATAGCCAGAGCTAAAAGCTTTTTCATCTTCATGATATTTTTACCTCCATATAAATTTTAAAAACTGCGTTTCGTCCATAAAGCCTGAACAATAAACTTTATAGATTTTTCAGTTTCATTTAAGGATTTTATAGCCGTATGCAGAATTCGTCAACCGGTGTACGGAAAAGAGGTCACGTCTATTTTGTGACCGTTTTCGGAATTTTCGTTTAAACTTTCTTAAGATTTCCATAAGAAATTATGAAATTTATATATATATATATATATATATATTCGTCCCTATTTTCTCGTGCTGGTCCCACGCAGGTATATGTCACACCGTTTCGGCCATGAAAACATAGACACAAATTAAAAATAATCGAGTTTGTGGATAGTCCATTTATAAGAGGTCACTGATGATGTCCTTCGCCGAGTCCCTCTGAAAAAGAGTTCTCCGGAGAGAATATCTGCGAGGTGGTCGCTAAGGAAGAGTTCTCCGGAGAGGCCGGGGTGTGGGGCAGCGCCCCACCTTCTCTCACGTCGCCAGCCTCTACGCGCAGCGGCCCTCCTGCGTACACTGGCTTCCCGATCACGGAAGTACTCCCTGTCTGCTGAGTTCCCCGTGATCGGCACGACCGCCCCACGCAGGAGGGCGCAGCCGTCAAGGGGACCGTGGAATACCGCAGCCCCTCGGGCGAGGATATGCCGCGAAAGCCCCTTGACGGCTGCAAAGCTGTGCGTCCTCTTGCTGTACCACTTGTTTCGCTCTTGGGTATACCATTGGTTCTCAGAGCAATAAATGAGCACAAAAATAACCGCCCGAGCCTCGAAACTTTGGCGGTTACTTTTGTAAATTGCTAAATCGAGGGCCAACCGTCTATCGGTAGCACTTCTATAAATGGAATACCATCTGACCATATATGTGTCAAACGTATATTCGGCTTTTAAAACCTTGCAACGTATATTCGTGTGACAGTTCTGGCAGGGAGGGGCGGCAACGGAGGCACTGTACTCCGTTGCCGCCCCTTCGCCGCCTCTGCCAACGTTCCTATCCAATATGGTTTGATTATAAAAATTCTGGATATGTTTTTTGACTGAAAGCACGACAGGTGGCTGCAAAATATCCACTCTTAGGCGATTTCAAAAATACTGGACACGAAAAACCTTATTTTCTAAGAGGAATCCAGACTCGCGTATCCAGTATTTTAAAAATGAAGTTTTATTGGATATCAGCCGAAAGAAACTCTTCTCTGAAGTCAGAAATACATATCCATTATTTCAAAAAGCGAGGATTATTCGATAGTACGCTTATATGCGTATGCCTGATTTCGCAGAAAACTATCCAATAAGTGCCCTATTTGAAAATCTTAGATAGTTTAGCTCCGTACACAAAAATGATAGATGTTGCTAAAATTATCCACGATTTCGAAATCAACCGATTATTGGATAGTACCGTCCATCTTCATCTATTTCACCCGGTTCACCAGTAAAAATTTCCGGGCCGCGCGCGATGATTCTCTGAAAATCGAGCAGTATTCCCGCGCGGCATCCCTTCCGATTAGCGGCCCCTCCCGCATGGGTGGGCCCACTGATCTTCCGCTACCGCTACTTAAATAGGGTGGGCGGCAGGGGAGGCAAGCTCCGCCAGTCACCCATTCAGCCACTCACCTGACCATCTTTCTTCTTTCGGTCATCGCTGTCATCTCCATCTTTTATTTGGAAACATTTGTTTTTCTTATTGGTCGAAGAACGAACGTTTGCTATAATATATTTAGTGCTACCATACTCGGTAGGCGGTTGGTCCTTCTAACAGAGGACTGTGACCTCTGATCACATAGAAATCTGTTCACAGAAATCTTATGAAAGGAGGGATTGTGTTATGCTGACAACTGATTTGTTCATATCCATCCTTAGCCTGTGTATTACATGCTTTGCGCTTGGATACGCAATGGGTTCCGAAAGCAATAAAAAGGCACAAAAATAACCGCCAGGTCCTGAGAAAACGTTGGCGGTTACTTTTGTAACTATCAAATTTAAGGGCCAACCGTCTATCGGTAGCACTTCTATTAATATAATACCATTCGACCATATATGTGTCAAACATATATTCGCCGTTAAAGCCTTACTATAAGCCGTAAAGCCTTACATATATTCGCCATTAAAGTCTTACACCGTATGGCCCTTACAGCGTATATTCGTTTAAAGCCTCACACCTTCCGGAAGAACTGGTCGAGGGTGAGCTGGTCGACGTCGGCGTAGTCCGGCCAGAACTCGTCGAGGTTTTCGACAGTGTTGACCTTATTCTCACCGGCGAAGCTGGAGAAGTCGCTTTCGGAGAGTGGCTTATCCTTCAGAGCGACGTCCATCGCGATCTTCAGGTAGCTGGTGCGGTCCATATTGGTTTCGATGTTGTCCTCGATGAGGTCGAACATACCGGCGATGGCATTGCTTTCCTTCTTCTGCTTCGCGACAATGGCGTGTTCGAAGGCGATGGCGTACTGGCGCTGGCGGTCCATACGGGTCATGGCACTGAAGTCGACGGATTTGTCACGGTAACGGACGAAGCGCTCGGCCATGTCGCCTTCGAGCTTGACGGTTTTTCCGTTCACGAAGGTCGGATCTGCTTTCGCGAGGTCGTCGCCCTCGATGGTGACCTCGACGCCGCCGACGTAGTCGTTCAGTTCGTTGATGATGTCGATGGAGCCGGCCATGTAGCCGTCGATCGGGAGGCCGCCGAAGACGCCGGACACAGCCTTCATCGCGTAGTCACCGGACTTCGCGTGGTTATCACCGTACATCCATGCGCGGGTGAGGTGGTTGATCTCGGTGCCGATCGGGTTCGAGTTCTCGTCGGTGACGGTGACCTCGGTCATGGTGTCACGTGGTACCTGGATGATGTGGACGCTGTTGTTCGCGGTGTTCTCTGCGACGAGGAAGATACCATCAGAGAGTCCGATCTCCGAGATGTCACGGTCGTACTGGAGCGAGCCCTTATTATCGACGCCGAGGATGAGCCAGGCCTTGACGGCACTGTTCCTTTTATAATGTACGCCATTGTAACTGAACTCGTCGAGGTTGAAGAGGTGTGGGCGCGCGGTAGCGTCGCCGTTCACGGTATAGCTGAGGGTGCCGTCGGCGTTCTTCGTGCAGTTGATCTCGACGAGCTTCGACTGGTTCGCCTGCTGCTCTGCCGCTGCGGATTCGAGCATCTGCGCGAGGTAGTCGGTGTCGAGGGTGACGCCCTCGAGGCCGAGTTTGCCGTCGGCGTCCTCGGTCATGCCGGCATCTGCGAGCTGCTGGTTCGCCAGTGCAGCTGTGTCCTCGGTCCCGTAGACCGGGTTGTCTGCATTGGCCGCCTCTGTGGCTTTACGCGCGCGGTACTGGCTGATCGTCCAGGCGGAACCGACGGCGGCGATGCAGAGGATCGCGCCGACGAAGATGCGCATCGGGCGGCGGCGCTGGTGGCGAAGCTGTTCCTTCGAGTGGTTTTCGTTTTTCATATACTCTCTCCTATGCTGAGCTGCGCGTGGCAGCGGGATGACGTGTGGCGAGGCCGTGCGGACGAGCCTTGACTTTATAGTATAGCGCAGTGCTTACAAAATGCCACATAAATTATGGTTTCCATCACTGAGCGGCTGCGCTAGAATGAGGGATAGAAAACGGGTACAGGTATGACCGCTTCGTGGGTTTTCTCGAGGGACGGT
The DNA here is from genome assembly GCF_052064255.1 of Oribacterium sp. HCP3S3_B9. Classification (NCBI taxonomy): domain Bacteria; kingdom Bacillati; phylum Bacillota; class Clostridia; order Lachnospirales; family Lachnospiraceae; genus Oribacterium; species Oribacterium sp. HCP3S3_B9. Next base: position 33,638 of record NZ_JBQHVY010000021.1, on the reverse strand, counting down.
ACATGGTCGGAAGACGACGATGTCGGCGACGGATGCATTGGCCTGATATGGGGAGGTTTGGTTGTGATGAGAAGTGATAAGCGTGGTTCGGTGAATCCGGGGCTGCTGAAGGCCGGCGGGGTCGTGCTGGCGGTGCTGATCGTGGGTGCGACGGGGGTCGTGCTCTACCATGACCGGCAGACGCAGGCGGCGTACCAGGAGTGGGCGCGCGCGGAAAATAAGAAGGTGTTCGATCAGGCGACGCAGCAACGGCTTTCGGATCAGCAGCTGCTTTCACTCGAGCGGCAGCTGAACGACAGCTTTTACCAGCGGCTGCAGGACCAGCTGCCGGTGCGTGTGCTGGTGGTCGGTGATGGCTATGGTGCCGGGATGGGTGCGTCGCAGGCGGCGCGTTCCTGGGCACAGCGGCTGAAGGCGTCGCTGGCGATGAAGTACGGTGTGACCGTGGAGCTGACGAATGTTTCGCTGTCTGAGCAGAATGGCGGCTTCGGGGCATGGGCGGCGCTTCGTCAGCAGCCGGATGGCGCGGCGACGGCGATGCTCGCGGAGATGGTCGGGGACGGCCGCGCGGAGGTGGCGAAGGACGGGACGATCTCGGCGGAGGGCTGGAACAACACGATGTCCCACGCGTTCCGGAAGGATGAGTACGATCTCGCGATCGTGAGCCTCGGGATGACGGATGATCCGTCGCAGTTTCCGACCTGGTATGAGGCGGTGCTCCGCGGGCTGCGCGAGAAGTACCGGCAGTGCTCGGTGATTTCTCTCCTCTCCAGCCAGGCGCTGACGAGCCCGGAGCTCGGCTTCGCGGATGAGAACACGGAGACGCTCCGCACGATTTCAAAGCAGTACCACGCGGATGTCGTGAACGTCGGCATGGAGATGCTGGACCCGGAGGGCGCGGGAAAAGGCGCCACGACGTCGGAGATTGCACAGAAGGCCGTCGCGATGGCCGCTGGCTCTAGGGCCGACGGGGCCGGGGATTCAGCCACGGAAGAGGCTGGCTCCGGGACTGGTGCCACAGAGGCCGGTGGGGCCGGGGCTTTGACTACGGAAGAGGCTGGCGATGCGGATGAACAGGTAAAGGCGGCCCAGGCGGCGATACAGAAATACACCGTCGAGGGCCTGTATCTGAACGACGCTGGCCAGGGCTTCCTCGCCGATACGCTGCAGAAGTTCATCGATCAGAAGGTCGCGAACGCGCAGGGCTATACTGCGGACGAGGTGCCGCTGCTGGATCCGGCGGTGGAAGCCCTCGATGAGTTCCACTATATCCCGGTCGCGGGGCTGAACCGCCTGAACGATTACACCTATGCACTTGGGAAGAACCAGATGCGGCTGGCGGATAACAGCGCGGATGATGGCATCGTTCGTCACAGCGAGCATGTGGCCGGCGACTTCTTCCGTGGCATCGTCGGTGTCGATTACATGCTGGCTTCCGGTGACAACGATCTCTACATCGCGACCGGTGACGGCACGAAGCCGTTCGGTCGCATCACAGCGAACAATCCGTACAGCTCTTCTACCCGCTCGGTGGTGCCGGTGAACGACCACTTCTCCGCCGACCGTGATGGTAATCTCATCATCAGCTTCGGTACGAAGGAGCAGGCCGCGGGCCTTCAGGGCATCCTCTTCGGCGGTGACCTCGAGCTCCCGGCTGCACTCGATGACTTCAAGACCGTCGCTTACGTCGGCCCGACCGACGAAAATGGTAAGCGTCTCCCACTCGACGAGGATGGAAGGATCGCCGAGACCACCGCGGAGACCGCACTGGAAGCCACGAAGGCTACGGAGAAGCCGGGACGTACAGGCGATAAACAGAAGCCGGGCACGGCCGGACAGGTCAGTGGAGCTACAGGTGCTTCGCAGACCGGTGGAGCTACGGGTGAAGCAAAGACGGCTGGTGAATCCACTGCCACTGAAAAAGCGCAGGAAGCCGACACTACGAAGACCACTGACAGTAAGAAGGAAACGAAGGCAAGCACCGAAGCTTCCTCTGCTGCTCATACCAGCGACGGAAACACCCGCGAGAGCGCCGCTTCTACGGAAACCGGCACCTCTGCCTCTTCCACTGCTGCCGAGTCGGCCCCGGAAGCCGATCAGCCACACGGCACGATCCCGGGCGTGATCGAAGTTCCGGGTGATTCACCTCGCAAAACCCCCGAAGGAAAACACGTCCTCACAGAGGAGGAACGCCTCGCGATCCTCGACAGAATCAAAACAAGTGAAGCCGCAAACGGCTGATGCAGAGATCGGTCGCACCAAACGGTGCGACCGATCTTTTTTTCACAATTTTCCTCCCGTACTTGCCATGCCATGCCTAAGCGTTATGTGTATTGACAGATGTATTCATTTTCATTAAAATACTACTTGATGTCTATCCGGTTTTGTCCATTTTTAATAAACCGTGTTCAGATATCCACATAGCATTTCGATAACCTGGCAGAAGTAAGAACCCATGACCATGGCGCATTGATGCGCTGCTCTTCCGTTCCTGCTTCTTTTTTTGCATAAGGAGGTTCTATGGCTCTCGATCCTACGACGAGCAGCGTGTGCAATCACGAGGCAGGCGCAACCCACACGACGAGCAGCACGCGTGGTCACGAGGCGGGTACGCCTCACGCTACGGCGGGTGCTGGTAATCATCCGAAATCTTCCACTTCGATCGTGTTCACCGGGGATATCGGTTTCGACCGGTACATGGATAAGCGCTGGGAGGATCCGAATCTGCTCGCGCAGCCGGTGCTTGCGTTTTTCCACAGCGCGGATCACACCGTCGCGAACGTCGAGGGTGCGCTGATCGACGCGGTGGATGACGGCTCCCGCGGGGTCTTCTTCCACAGTATGGATCCGGCGGCGACGCGCGTCCTCGAAGCCATGCACGCAGATATCTGGAGCATTGGCAATAACCACACGATGGACGCGGGTGTCGAGGGTGTGCGGAGCACGAAGCAGTGCGCGGCGTCGATCGGGGCGCGGACGCTGGGTGCGGGCATGAACGAGACGGAGGCGTCGGAGCCGGTCTACCTCGAGGAGGCAGGCGGCATCGGCATGATCTGCGTGGCGTACCAGGCGGAGTGTATCCCGGCCACGGCGACAGAGCCGGGGACCTTCCGCTGGGATGATTTCGAGCTGATCGCGCGGCGTATCGCGGAGATCAAGGCGCGCTGTCGCTGGTGCGTGGTCGTGTCGCATGGCGGCGAGGAGTTCACGAGTCTGCCGAGTCCGTACACGCGCGATCGCTATCTCCGCTACCTCGCGCTCGGCGCGGACGTCGTCGTGGCGCATCACCCGCATGTCCCGGAGAATTATGAGCTCTTCGACGACGGCAAGGCCATCTTCTACTCCCTCGGTAACTTCATCTTCGACACCGATTATCAGCGTGTGCATCCGTACACGGACACCGGCGTGCTGCTGAAGCTTCTGTTCACGGAGGAGCGCATGGATTTCGAGGCGCTCGGTATCCGGATCGTACGTGGCGAGGAGCGGATCGACGTGGCCCCGCTTCCTTCCATTTTTTCCAATGTCTCTGCCGCTGAGTATGCGCGGCTCGCACCACTGTCGGCGCAGGCGTTCATCGCGGAGGAGCGTCGCAAGATGCTCTATCTCGAGCCGGAGCGCTTCCGGGACGCGTCGGAGGAGACCTGGAACGGCTACTTCTACAGCTCGGAGCCGGACGGCTACGTCGAGGGCGCGCACATGGACTTAAGCGTCATCATGGCGCTCGCGGCGGAAGCCGAGAAGGGCGCGTGGAAAGAGAGCCCGCTCGACGCTGTGAAGGAGCATATTCTGCGTCAGCTGTGACGCTGCCCGGGCGCTGTCTGTGCACCAGTGTGCTGTCGCGAAGGCACATTGCCTGAAGCGGCTCGGGCGCTGCCCGGGCGCTGCGACCGGACGACGTATATGCAGTGCGCTATCCTGCGGCGGCTGACCGCGCTTCGCTACAGCTCGCGCGGAGCCACCAGATGCGTGATGCCTGCATTGGCCGAACACAGAGCTATGTTAACTGCAGTGGTGAATCGTTCACCGCTGTAAAAAATAAAAAGGAGTGTATCTTTATGTTTGCAATTCAAAACGGCTTTACTTACATCGCCTTCCTGCTGATGCTGTCTGGCATCATCCTCGCGTTGGAGAAGTACGCGAAGTGGAAGATCTTCAACTACGTTCCGGCGATCGTGTGGGTCTACATCATCAACATGTTCTTCTGCACCATCGGTTTCTACGATTCCGACGGATGTCGTGCGGCGTACGGTGCAGTCAAGAATAATCTTCTGTATGCGATGATTTTCATCATGCTGCTGCGTTGCGATTTCCGTAAGCTCGCGAAGCTCGGACCGCGTATGATCTGCATCTTCATGGGCAGTGCGGTCACACTCGGCGTCGGTTTCTTCGCGCTCTACCCACTCTTCGTGAACGCCCTCGGTGGCGCAGAGAAGACCTGGGGTGCGACGGCTGCGCTCTATGCGTCATGGGTCGGCGGTTCTGCGAACATGGCGGCGATGCAGGATGCCCTTCCGGTCGACGGTGGTGCCTACTCCTGTGCGCTGGCACTCGATACTGCGTGCTACTCCATGTGGATCGCGCTGCTCCTCTTCGCTGTAAAGTTCGCTCCGAAGTGGAACAAGGCAACCAAGGCAGATACCTCGAAGCTCGATGCGATCGCTGCAGTTGCAAATGAAGAGGTGAAGCGTGAGAAGAATGTGCATCCGTCAGCCAATGATCTCGTAATCCTGCTCAGCATCAGCCTGATGGTGTCGGTATTCGGTCAGTTCGTCGGTGCACAGATGGGCGCCTTCTTTAAGAGTGTCGGTCTCGCGATGTTTGATAAGGGAACCTGCACGACCCTCTTCGTCACGATTCTCGGTCTGATCTCTGCGATGACGCCGATCGGTAAACTCCCGGGCGTTTCCGAGCTCTCCGGCTTATACCTCTACACTGTCATCTCCATGCTGGCGTCGACCTCGACCCTCGTCGACCTCCTCGCAGCTCCGATGTGGGTTGTCTATGGTATCGCGATCATCGTTGTACACGTCGTGCTCATGTTCCTCCTGTCGAAGCTCTTCCACTGGGATCTCTGCATGTGCTCGACCGCTTCTGTAGCCTGCATCGGTGGTACCGCGACGGCCCCGATCATCGCAACTGCATATGACACCTCCTACGCTGGCATCGGCGTACTCATGGGTGTCCTCGGCGGCGCCGTCGGAAACTTCATGGGACTCGGCATGGGCGCACTGCTCAGCATGTTCCTGTAAACAATCGAATATGGTATAGTAAGGAACAGGGATTGACCGTTGTGGCCAATCCCTGTTTTGATGCTTGATAAGCTAGACTTTACTGTTATTCTGGATGGTATTGGTCATACGAGAAATTTCAAATTACAACTTGAGCTGCTGGGGAATCTTCAAGCGTTTTTTCGATATACTTATTTATCGTCATGTGATGTGCAGCGGTGTAAATAAATATTTTTTTATGGAGGTCAGGGGAAAGGCGGATATTGAAACTGCCTTTAAAGGCAACCTCAGGCTCTTTCCCAAGCTCTTTACAGGACTCCAGATAATCATCCACTGCACCGTGAAAATCATCTAAAAGTTCTTTCGCATTTTCCCCCTCGTAGGAAATCAATGAACGGATGCCGAGAACTTTACCGTAAAAAATACCATCTTCTTCAGAAAATTCAACACTTCCGACATATCCTTTATATTGAATTGTATTATTCATATGAGTTCCTCCTGTTCTAATATTTCTATCAATTGTTTGATTTGGGTAGTAGTATATACTTTCAAGCGCGCAGATGCAACTAAATATAGTTGCATCCGCGCGCATATTACTGACCAAACATTACTGTTCCCTCGTCAACCGGATTCAGGCAGGAGCCGGAGGGGCAGCAACGTAGGAACAGTATTCCATTGTCGCCCCTTCGCAGCCCCTGTCAACGTTACTATCCAATATGGTTTGATGATGAAAATACTGGATATGTTTTTTGACTGTAAGCATGACAGGTGGCTGCAAACTATCCACTCTTAGGCGATTTCAAAAATACTGGATACGAAAAGCCTTATTTCCTAAGAGGAATCTGGGCTCGCGTATCCAGTATTTAAAAAAAGAAGGTTTATTGGATATCAGCCAAAAGAAACTCTTCTCTGAAGCCAGAAATACATATCCACTATTTTAAAAAGCGAGGATTATTCGATAGTACGCTTATATGCGTATGCCTGATTTCGCAGAAAACTATCCAATAAGTGCCCTATTTGAAAATCTTAGATAGTTTAGCTCCGTACACAAAAATGATAGATGGTGTTAAAAATATCCACGATTTCGAAAACAACTGGTTATTGGATAGTGCCATCCATCTTCATCTATTTCACCCGGTTCGCCAGTGAAAATTTCCGGGCCGCGCTCGATGATCGTCTGAAAATCGAGCAGTATTCCAGCGCGGCATCCCCACGCAAAGAAAAAATCGTCGATTTTTTTGTTTGTTTGCACGGGGCGGGACCGATATGTAAATAGATAAAGGCAGTCGAATGGGGTGGGCAAACAAACAAAAAGAGACGCTCGGCATAGACATCTCTAAAAAATCAAACGAGGATGAAGACATCACCCTGTCTGAACAGTAACGGCTGGACACGCGATGCTTTATTCGAAAGAAAAGCTGCTGTACAACCAGATTTTTCAATCCGGTCGTGCAACAGCCCCTGTTCTTTTCCTGCCCTCGCTTTTACGGTTTCGCGATTTTCGCGGTGCCTGGCTGGGTGTGTGATTTTGCTTCGTAGAGTGAGAAGGCGATGTTGATGGCGTGGTCGCCGACGCGCTCGAGGCCGGATACGAGGTCCGAGAAGGAGACGCTGGCTTCGCCGGAGCATTTGCCGGCGCTGAGGCGCTGGATGTGGCGATCCTGGAGGCTGGTCTCGAGTTCGTCAGTCCGATCCTCGAGGACACGCACCTCTTCGAGGTGGGTCATATCGCCGGTGGCGAAGATGTCGAGGGAGTCCTTCATGAGCTTGTTGACGACGTCGAGCATGCCCCTGATATCCTCCTTCCCTTCCGTGCTCAGCTGTACGTTCTTCAGCTTGAAATCCTTCAGGATGTCCGCGATGTCCTCTGCGTGGTCGCCGATACGCTCGATGTCGGAGTTCACATGGAAGTATCCGGCGATGAGGTCGGCGTCACGGAGCGGGATCGCGTTCTGGTTGATACGCGTGAGGTAGGTGCTGATCTGCTCGGAGAGCCAGTCGATATAATGCTCGTTTTCGTAGATCTTCGCGAGGCCATCTGCGTCATCGCGCAGGAGACATTGAACTGCGCCGTTCAGGTTTTCGAAGGCCATACGGGCCATGCGCTCCATCTCCTGCTGCGCCATGTAGATCGCGACGGCCGGGTTCGGGAGCTTGCTGAGGTTGATGTACTGGAGCTCGTACGCGCCATCCTTCTGCACCTCGTCCTCGCCCTTCACGAGCACGTAGGTGAGGCGGATGATCTGGTCCATGAACGGGTAGAATACGATCACCTGGAACACCTTGAAGAGGAAGTGTGCGAAGGCAATGCTTCTGCCGAGGGAGCCGGCGTCGTCACCGGTACCGGCGATCGTCCGGATGATCATCTCGATCTGCGGCGCGAATAACAGCAGCAGGACAAACATCAGTATGGTGCCGAAGACATTAAACAGCAGATGGATGAGGGCGGCACGCTTCGCGTCCTTCTTGCACGGGATCGCGGTGAGGATCGCGCTCGAGCATGCGCCGATGTTGCAGCCCAGGATGATGAACATGCAGATCCGGAGGTCGACGAGGCCCTGTGCGCCCATGACGACGAGGATCGAGACGGTGACGGACGAGGACTGCACGATCGAGGTGATGACGAAGCCCATCAGCACGCCGAGGATCGGGTTCGTGAACGAGGACAGGAAGTGGATGACTTCCGGGATGTCACGGAGTGTGCCCATCGCCGCTGACATCGTGGAGATGCCGACGAAGAGGAGGCCGAAGCCCATCACGATTTCACCGGATTTTTTCACCACCTGGTTCGGGATGAAGTTCATCATCACGGCACCCGCGAACACGAAGATCGGTGCGATCGCGGAGAGGCGGAAGGCGACGAGGAGCGCGGTGACGGTGGTACCGATGTTCGCGCCCAGGATGATGCCGCAGGCGTTGTTCAGCGCCATGAGGCCAGAGTTTACGAAGGTGACGGCCATGACGGTGGCGGTGCTGGAGGACTGGATCACGGCGGTGAAGAACAGTCCGACCAGAAGGCCGGTCAGGCGGTTGTGTGTGCAGGTTTCGAGGATACTGCGCAGCTTCGCGCCGGCGACCTTCTCGATACCGTGGCTCATCATGTACATACCTGCGATAAACAGGCCGAGGCCTCCCAAAAGACTCACTAGTATTGTCAGCATGGTTTCTCCCTTAATATTCGTGGCGTCATCGCCACAGGATGTTCGGTTCAGTCTTGCTTTATGTAATACCGGGCGGCGCTGCTTCTGGTTTCACAACCAGTCCAGGCGGATTTCCTGGCCGGCCGTCGCCGCGATCGTAATACATGTGGCAGATCGTGGCCGGCATGGTCTTCGCATGAGGTGCTCTCCCATCTTTACAGCAGGAACGTTTCTGGCGTCCGTTTCGTTATTTTTTTAACGTGCGCAGTACAAAAACACGCCGCTGTATAAAGCCCAGTTTGTTTCATTATACCGCATGTATTCAGAAGAAAAAACAGGGATTTTATATGGTCTATACACAATTTTTACAGATTTTTTACGGCATTTCGGGTGATGTTTGCTAATTAGTCAAGTATAACCAGACGTTTTTCGACGCCTGCTTCTATAACGTGCAGTGCACAGCGGCATAACCGGCAGGCATCCTACAGCAGCCAAGGTGGTCTGGAGCCCAACATAAAAAGCAGCCCTCGCGGAGCTGCTTTTCTACTCTTTTATTGCATCGCAATGCGATGCTCGCTCCAGAGGAGCTGGTGGCCGGCAAACTTACACAATCCAGTGCAACGGCTTCTGCGGTTCGACGCGGCGCACGACATCGATGATGCTGCCGTCACGGGCCTCGATGATGCCGACGACCTCGTCGTGGAACTCGATCGGGTCCGGGCGGCCGACGATGCTGTATGCGATGTCACGCAGCTCTTCGATGGTGATGAGCGGGAGCTTCGCATCCCGGAGCCACTGGAGGAGATCCTTCCGGCGCGGGTTCACGGCGATGCCGTAGTCGGTGACGAGGACGTCGATGTTCTCACCCGGGGTCACGCAGGTCACGACGCGATCGACGACGGTCGGGATACGACCACGGATCAGGGGTGCCACGATGATGGAGCATTGGCATCCGGCTGCCGTGTCCGGGTGTCCGCCCGGGGCGCCGCGGAGCACGCCGTCGGAACCGGTGGTGACGTTCACGTTGAAGTCGGTGTCGATCTCGAGCGCGCCGAGGATGACGAAGTCGAGCTTGTTGACGAAGGCTCCCTTATTCAGCGGGTTCGCGTACTCGGAGGTCGAGATCTCGTAGTGCTGCGGGTCCTCTCGGATCGACTGGATGGCCGTCTGATCGAAGCATTGAGCATCGACGATCGTGCGGATGTAGCCCTTATGCAGGAGGTCGACGAGTGGCTTCGTGATGCCGCCGATGGCGAAGCTCATATGGATCTGGCGCTCGGCGAGGAACGGCTCGAGGAAGCGGGTCGCGGCGAGGGATGCGCCGCCGCCACCGGTCTGGAAGGAAAATCCGTCGCGGAAGTACGGGGTCGCGGCCATGACGCGTGCGCAGTCTTCAGCCATCTTCAGCTCGCGGACGTCCTGGGTCATGCGGATGACGTTGCTCGCGATCTTCGCCGGGTCGCCGATTTCGTCGACGACGCAGACATAATCGACGTCGACCATCGGGATGGATGGCGGGAAGTTCGGGAACGGCACCATGGTGTCGGTGATGGCGACGACGTGGTCGGCGTAGCGGGAATCCACGACACTGTAGGACAGCACGCCGCAGTCACTCTTGCCGCCGACGCCGCGGAGGTTGCCATACTCGTCCGCAGTCGGCGCACCGATAAATGCGATGTCAATGTGGACGTCCCCTTCTTCGATGGCGCGCACGCGGCCGCCGTGGCTTCGGATGATCGCCGGCGTCGCGAGCCGGCCGAAGGATACATCCTCGCCGATGCGGTCACGGATGCCGGAGGTCTGGATGCCGATGACGGTGCCCTCTTCGATCATCTGTGCGACGCGGCTGTGCGACTTGCCGAGCGACGACGCGCAGATCGTGAGGTCACGGAGGCCCATCTCCTGTGCGGCCTCGAGCACCATATTGACGATGTGGTCACCATCGCGGAAGTGATGATGGAAGGAAAAGACCATGCCGTCCCGCGCGCCGCACTTCTCGAGTGCCTCGCGGATACTGCCGACCATCTTACTTCTCCGTGGGTCGACCATGCCGCGCACCGTCGGCGCCGCCTTCGTATATGGTTTGTCGTCCCGGTAGCTGCTGCCCCGGAACGGCTCCTTCCCATAGCGCTTCAGAATCTCGTCCGGGATGTCCCGGCCTACTGCATTTAACATAACTGTGTCCCCCTGTGGTGTGGTGTAGTGTGGTTTTTGCCTGCTGCGCAGGCTGGAGTTTGTGCTATCGTGGCACCTGGCATACGCGCAGACTGCGCGGCCCCCATCGCCACGATGACTGTGCGACGTCCTCGGAAATTCCAACCCGGATGGCGGCTAGCTGGACCGCTCGTCGCATACTTCACTTCTTCTGCAGCTTCTTATATTTCCTGTACAGATACACCGGGATGCCGATCATGACACTCAGGCAGATGATGATAAAGACGATGGCCAGAACCACTTTACTCATGATGTTCTCTCCTATCCTTAAACTCGAGCTTCGACCCACGATATCACTTCTGTTCTGTATACTCGAACTTCTTCCCGCACTTCGGGCAGTACTCGAAGTCTTCCGTCGTGGTGTAGCCGCAATTGTAGCAGACCTTCGTCCACTTGCCCTGCTGCTCGAGGAGCCGCTGCTGCGTACTTCCTGCTGAAGCCCCGGCCGTATTCTGCCCACACGCCGCGCCGGCCTGCCAGTACGTCTGATCCGCACCATGCGACTGCCACGCACCAGCATCGTCCTGCTCACGCTGACCAGCCGAGCGATTCTGCCCGCCGGCCTGCCCACGCTGTTCGAGGTAGAGGTCCGTCTGCTGTATCGCAACGTTCTCTCCACGCTCGATCGCGCGACCGACCTCCGGACGAAGCTGATACAGCGAGCCGCAGCAGCTCGTGCGCACATAGTACGTACGCCCCCACTTAAAAATCGGAATGAAGAAAATCGACAGCACCATATACGTCACAAACACCTGGTACTGCCCCATGCGCCCACACACATCGCAGGTCATCGGCTGATGAAAATCGAGATCCTTCTGATCATTCATGATTCCGAAGAAGAAAAACATGTGCACCTCCACGTGCTTCCGCCAATGCTGTCGACCTTTACGGGTTCACCGCGCGCCGGATTTTCACTTCCACAGCACACCATGACACGACCCGTCAATCCGGGGTAATCCGCAGGCGTCATGCGCGCGAAGTTTCCAGACCATAACTGCATGAACATCCCGGCAGTACATTCATACCGCGCGCAGGATTATATCACCAGTACCGCCCGATGGCGATGATCGGGGCGTAGTGTATCGCAGAAGAGCCGCTGTCCTCGAAGACCCAGCCGCGGGAGCTGTTCGTCGCATGGACGATGGAATTCTCACCGGTATAGATGGCGACGTGGTTCACGCGACCACCGTTGCCATAGAAAATCAGATCGCCCGGAAGCATCTCTGCCTCGGAAACATAACGCGGAGCAGCTGCGCACTGCTCGGCGGAGGTTCTCGGAAGCGAAATGCCGAACTGACGGAAGACGGCGAGCACGAAACCAGAGCAGTCCACCGGCCCACCGTTCAGATTCGTACCAGCACCATAGCGGAGCTTGCCTGCACCGACATACTGCCGCGCGAAGTTTACGATATCCTTACGACCGGTGACCTGCTGTAGTGATTCCTGTGAATGCATATAATTCTTGCCATTCTCGTATGCACTGCCTGCGACCAGGAAGCTGTCGCTCGACATCGACGAGCTGCCGGCTACCGTACCGAGACGGCCCAGCGCATTCGGATTCGAAAGAGGAATCACCTTCGTCTGCACGCTTCCATCCTGTACCCAGGCGCCATCCGAATTCACGGTATAGCCATCCGGTGTCGTCGTAGCGGTCGCTAAGCATCCATTCAGATCAAAATAATACGACTCGGCGATCCCGTCCTGGTTGCCATCGATCCACGCCCAGCCCGTCTGAAGCTGTCCGGCGTCGTTCAGATACACCCACGAACCGTTCTGCTGTCCCCAGCTTCCGGCCAATGCTGTCACCGTCGCTGTGATGGTCAGAGCCGCGGTCGCTATGGCTGCACTCACTATTTTTTTCACTGGAATCTCCTTTGCATAGACGCCCCTGAGGGCAGCCTTGACTGAACAACGTTTGCGCAGTAACGCCGACGCGTCCGTCAGCTGTGTTACAAAAAAAGTCCTGGTTTCTCGCATCTGAAACCAGGACTCTGTCTTCGGTAATATTCGCTTTACGATTTAACGGTAGTCACTCTAGTTCAGATTGACACTGCTGTCACAAGAGAATATCGAGCTACTGACCGGATTCGAACCGGTGACCTTCTGATTACGAATCAGATGCACTACCGACTGTGCTACAGTAGCATGCGCCTCAAAACGCCATTACAATATAGCACGTCGCCCGCCAAATGTAAAGCGGAATTCTCACAGTTCACAAACACCGGCGCCCCGGCGGTTACTGTTCACTCGTAGCTCGGCAGACAGCAGCCCTGTCTGAACGGTAACACCCAGTGGTAAGCGTTCAGGTAGCAGGGGACCCGGATTTCGGTATCGGCTTCTCTCGGGAGAAGCCCTCTCCCATGACCTCGCGGACATCTGAAAGGATCACGAAGGCGTTCGGGTCGATTTCATGTACGAGGTCCTTCAGGTACGTGATCTCGCGGTTCGACATGATGCTGTAAAGCATCGTCGTTTCCTTACCGGAGTACATACCGATCGCATGCACACCAGTGACACCACGGTCCAGCTTCTGCAGGATGGCATCCGAAATCTGCGTCGGCTCCGACGTGATGATCCAGACCGCCTTCGCGTAATGCGTGCCTTCCATCAGGCCGTTCGACACCTTCGTCACGACATAAACAGAGATGATCGCATACAGCGCATGGATACCGCCGAACGCACCGACACCGATAGCGACGATCAACCAGTCGATGACCTGGAGAATCTGCGGGATGCTGTACTGCGGAAACGGAATATGCAGGAGCGCTGCCAGGATATCTGTACCGCCGGTCGTCGCCTGTCCGATCAGGATCAAGCCGAAGCCGAGCCCCGAAAGGATACCGCCGAATACAGCTGCCAGCAGCAGATCACCATCTGGAATCAGACTGACACCAGGCAGCAGCCAGAGGAAAAAGGACAGCATCGCCGCACCATACAGAGTCCTGCCGATAAACTTCACGCCGAGAAACTTCCACGCCGCAAGAAACAGCGGGATGTTGAGCAGAGTATTACTGAGCCACAGCGGCATCCCGATCCAGCTCCGCAGGATGATGCCGAGACCCGTCACACCACCAACGACCAGCTGATTCGGATCATAGATATTTTTACTGCCAATCGCCATCAGCAGCGCGCCCAGCGCAATCAGCATATAATCCCGCATCGGTGTTCGTTTCATCAGCATATCCAGTCCTCCCTGCTCTACACCATCTGTCCATATCCGGTTCAGCACATCATCCCGCGCTTCGGAATCGGCTGTATGTTCACCAGACTCCGTTCATCATAACATATTTGGCATGGCAGATATAGATAATATTTATTCATTCATCTCACGACGCACTGACATATCCATCCGCGTCGATCTTCACACCACTGCTGAGACCGCTCATCTTTTCATAGAAAGCTGCGATTTTCTCCGCATCGTCCAGCTTCCGCGTATAGCCAGCGGCAGACGTACCTGGTATCAGGCGAAGCCGGATGCCCTCATCATCGACATCTGCCTGCAGCAGTGCGGTGCTCGGAATCGAGCTGCCGAACACGAAGTTTCCGAGCGAGTACGCGATCGGCACGCCCTGGTAGTATTCGATGCCCTGCAGAACGTGCGGATGTGCGCCGACCACCAGATCTGCGCCCGCATCCACGAGTCGATGTGCGATGCTCTTCTGCACCTCGTTCGGCGTCTCCTCCCGCTCGATGCCCCAGTGCACATAGGCGATGACATAGTCCGCCTGCTGCTTCGCCGCCTTCACTTCCTCCGCGAGCTGTGCACCGCCATCATAGGCTGAAAACATGCCGGCAGAATCCGTGCCCGCCGCCCAGTCCGCCTCCGGATATACACGCGTCGCGCCGATAAAGGCAAACGTCCGCCCGTTCAACTCGACGACGTCCGGCTTCCGTGCCTCCGCAAGGTTCTTTCCGGCACCCACGTGACGGATCCCTGCATGGTCCAGCGTATCGATCGTATCGAGCATCGCGTCACGCCCATAGTCAAGCGCATGATTGTTTGCGAGCGTGACGAGGTCGATCCCCATCTCCTGCATCAGCTTCACCTTCTCCGGGTGCACACGGAAGGTGAACTGCTTGTCCGGTGCCGGCGTTCCACGCGTACTGAACGGGAACTCTTCATTCGTCATGAAAAAATCTGCCGCCTGAATCTCCGCCTGGTAGTCCTGTGACAGGACACCGTCGATGCCGCCGGCGGCGTCATACGCTTCCAGCACATGGTCGCTGAGATACACATCGCCCGCAAACAGAAGGCGCGTCGCTCCCTTCACAGCTTCTGTCCCCGCTGTTTCGGCATCCTCCGTATCCGCGGTGCCAGGATTCCCCGCAGCGTCTGTCTCCGTCGGATTCTCAATCATGATCGTGGTGTCGTCCGCTCCGCGCTCACTTTCATCTGATTTGGAAACGGATCCATCCATTTCCTTCCCTATCGAGTCTGCTCCATCTGCACCGGCTTCTCCATTCATACCCGTGGTTTCACTGGAAGCCGTCCGATTTTCTCCTATATTGCCGACAGCTGATGATATACGTCTCCCATCATCCGGGCACAGCGTAATCACCCCAAGCGCCACGATGATACCGAGCAGAAGGACACTCCACAGCCCGACCCAGCGCTTCGTTCCGCTTCCTCTTTCCATCTGTTCTTCCAGTTTCCGACGGCTCCGCCCGTGCTCTCTCCGATTCTCCTGCTCCATTTCGCTCCCTCTATTTTCCCGCCCTATGTCGGGCGCTGTTATAAAAATTAATTAGAACATCTGCTCGTTTTTATGATTGACATCCGTTCCGTTCACGGCTATCATAATAAATAGAACAGATGTTTGTCAAGCGTTTCGCGTTAAGAGGTGGGATTATGGAACGGATTATCTTTCATATCGATGTGAATTCTGCGTTTCTCAGCTGGGAGGCGTGCTATCGGATCCACCATCTCGGTGGTACGCTCGATCTCCGCACGATTCCGAGTGCGGTGGGCGGCGACCAGAGTAAGCGCCACGCGATCATCCTCACGAAGTCGATTCCGGCGAAGAAATATCATATTAAGACCGGCGAGCCCATCGTGGACGCACGGCGGAAGTGCCCGGAGCTCGTCATCGTCCCGCCGAATTACACGCTCTACAGCCACGCGAGCCGGGCGATGATCGAGATTCTCGAGGAGTACA
Organism: Oribacterium sp. HCP3S3_B9; assembly: GCF_052064255.1. Taxonomy (NCBI): domain Bacteria; kingdom Bacillati; phylum Bacillota; class Clostridia; order Lachnospirales; family Lachnospiraceae; genus Oribacterium; species Oribacterium sp. HCP3S3_B9. The sequence goes on along the minus strand of NZ_JBQHVY010000021.1, from coordinate 17,900 downwards.
CGGACACCATCGAGAAGTACAGCATCGACGAGGCCTTCCTCGATATGACGGGCACGCCCTGGCTTCAGGACCGCGCGCTGCTGCTCCGCCATACTGCACCAGGGCCGTCCCCGGCCGATGCCTCTACCGACCATACCGTACTCGGCCCTTCATCCACTCCATCCGACAGGCAGCGGGCGACAGGCTCCACAAACACGCTCGAAGACCGCATCCGTGCCTTCGATGCGATTCGGCTGCCGGCGGAGATCGATGCCACCTGGCAGAGCGAGGTCGAGCATCGAGCGGTACTGCTGGCCTGGCAGCTGAAGGAGCGGATCCGAGAGGAGCTCGGCTTCACGGTGAACATCGGCATCTCGAGTAACAAGCTGCTTGCGAAGATGGCCTCCGACTTCCAGAAGCCGGATCAGGTGCATACCCTCTGGCCGTCTGAAATCGAGCATAAGATGTGGCCGCTCCCCGTGGAGGAGCTCTTCTATGTCGGCTACGCGACGGCCCCGAAGCTGCATCGCCTGGGCATCCATACCATCGGTGCGCTCGCGCAGTTCGACCCGGACATACTCTATCACCGCATGAAGTCGCATGGACTTCTGGTACGGCAGTTCGCCTGCGGCATCGACGACAGTCCGGTCATCCCCCAGCTCATGGAGGCCCCGCCGAAGGGCTATGGAAACTCCTGCACGACCATCCATGACGTGACGGACCGACAGGAGGCCTACTGGCATCTTCTCTCCCTCGCAGAGACGGTTTCCCAGCGCATCCGTGCCGATGAGGTTCGTGTCAGCTGTGTGGATATCAGCATTCGCGACAGCGAGCTTCGCTTCTACGGGCATCAGAAGCAGCTCCGCTCACCGACGGACCTGACGCTGGAAATCTACGATGCCGCATGTCGCTGCTTCGATGAGCTGTGGACCGGTTACCCGATCCGCCACCTGGGCATCCACACCAGTAAGGTGAGCCACGCTGTCGGCCGACAGGTAGACCTCTTCGACCGCTACGACTATGGGAAGCTTCGCCAGGCCGAGTACGCCGTCGATGAGATCCGTACCCGCTATGGAAACGACGCGATCAAGCGCGCCCGCTTCGTTTCCGCCCCCGGCTGCGCGGATCCGTACGCCATCGACCACATGAACGGCGGCATCTCCCGCGAGCGGCGAACGGTGGACTACAATAAGGAAACAATATTATGACCGGTTTCACTGCCATCAGTGATGTGCTCCCGCACATCGACAGCGGCACCCGTAAGGGTCGCCCATACCCCATCGCCGTCAAGAGCTGGTTCACCAGCTCCGGTACGATCATCCCGCTTTCCTTCAAGTTCGAAGGAGACGACGGCGAGATCCATTACATCCAGAACATCCATGTGAAGTCCTCCGAGGAGAAGCACTACGCAGGTATCCCCAGCCGGGATTTCAGCTGCACCGCCGTCCTCGGCGGCCTGGAGCAGAGCTTCCGGTTGGTCTACTATCCCGCCGAAAGCAAATGGGTGATGATCATGTGATCACCACCCATTTCCGATTCTTGTTCAGTTTTAGATGCTTACACCACCGACTTCAGTCCGAGGGTCTTCTCGATCAGGAGCATGATGCCGAGGGTGATGACCATCATGAGGGTCGCGAGGGCGGCGATGGTCGGGTCGAAGTGATACTCTACGTAGCTCATCATCTCGATCGGGAGTACATTGACGCCCGGGCCGGTCAGGAAGGCCGACAGCGATACGTTGTTAAAGGAGTTGATCATCGCCATGATCGAGGCCGACGCGATGGCGGATTTGATGTTTGGCAGGATGATATGGAAGAAGGAATACACCTTCGTCGCACCCAGACTGCCGGCTGCTTCCTCGATCGCGAAGTCGAAGTTCGCGAGGCTCGCGGTCACCACACGCATGACGTATGGGATACCGAGCAGGGTGTGGCCGATCAGAAGACTCGGCATCACTGGAAGCTTCAGCACATTGACAACATAACGGAGCATGACGAAACCGAGTACGACGACCGGAACCAGCACCGGTGACAGGAAGACGGTCTTGATGGCTTCCTTGCCGCGGAACGAATAGCGGTTCAGCGCATAGGCCGCCGGCAGTCCGAGTACCAGGGCGAGCAGGGTCGACACGATCGCGACGATCACCGAGGTCTGTGCTGCGGAGATGAAGGATTTCATCGTCAGCACCTGTGCATACCACTTCAGTGTGAATCCATGGCCCGGGAACGTCAGATAGTTCGTATCACTGAAGGAGGCCGCCATGATAATCAGGAGCGGTCCGATCAGAAAGACGTATACCAGGATGGTGATCAGCAGCAGGGCTTTGTTCTTTTTCATTTCTTCATCTCCAATTTATTATTACTGAACTGAGAACAGCTCGTTCCAGCGGTTGATCCAGTCCGCCTTCTTCTCTGTGATGAGGGACCAGTCCGGAAGAACCAGGCTGTCGACCATCTCCTGGCCATAGGTGAAGTTTGCAGCCTGCTCCTCGGTGAGCTCGACCTCGGTATTTACCGGAGAGTCGACACCGTCGAGTGCCTCGGCCTGCTGTACGTCCTTGGAAAGGTAGAAGTCGATGAACGCCTCCGCGAGCTCCTTATTCTTGCAGCCCTTCGTGATGTTCAGCATGTTGAAGCCGGCGAAGTTACCCTCGCTCGGATTCACCCATACATAGTCCGGGTTTGCCTGCTTCGCAGTGGTGTAGCTGTAGTCGAGGAGGGTCGCAACGGAAGCCTCACCCTGGTTCAGCATGGTGATGGTGTCGTTGGCAGAAGTCCAGGTCTTTACGACATTTGGCTTCAGCTCCTCGAGCTTTGCGAAGATGGCGTCATCGTCCTGACCCGGGGTCAGACCGAAGGCAGCTGCGGTTGCATAGTAGAACAGCATACCGGAGGTGGTGGTGATATCCGGAACAGCGATGCAGTCCTTCAGCTCTGGATTCCAGAGGTCTGCGAAGCTCTTGATCTCTACGTCGATCATCGACGGATCATAGACGATACCGAGACGGTTGAAGGTGTACGCCGGGCCGTACTCCTCGCCCATCGGTGCCTTCGCGACATCATAGATAGAATCGAGGTTCGCGATCTTCGAACGATCGATGCTCTCGAAGATACCGTCATTGGCAAGCTGTGCTGCGAAAGAATCGCCGATGATGACCACATCGTAATTCTCCGGAGACTCCTCGATCTTCGTTACACGCTCTGCGTTCTTACCGGTCTCTACGACGAGCTTCGCGCCGGTCTGCTCCATGAACGGATCATATACGTTCTTCTGAAGAAGCTCCGCGTTGAACGAGAAGGTTGAGATGGTCAGTGTCTGGCCGGCGAAGTCCTGGGCAGCAGACGCGTCTGCAGTCTCTCCCGCAGCAGCGGTGGTCTCAGCAGCTGAAGTCTCAGCAGCGGCTGTCGTCTCAGTAGCGGCAGCGGTGGTTGTAGCGGTGTTGTTCGATGAACCGCACGCAGCGATGGTGGTGCTCAGCATAGCAGCTGCAAGCACAAGGGATAATGTCTTTCTCATAATTTCCTCCACTAGATGATGATATATCAAGCGCCTTATACGTAGCGCCGAACGACGAATTTATACCATAACGATCTTATGCGCGTCGAGGGAAAGCGTGATGTTCTCTCCCACATCGAAGAGACGGTCGTTCGAGGTGTTGACGATGAGCTCGCCGAGGGCGGTCTCCACGTTATATTGCATGCGCTTGCCGAGGTAGGTACGCACACCGACTTTACCGGAGACAGCATTGGCGACGTCCTCTCCCGCTGCCGCGACGAGGATGTCGTCCGGACGGATGCAGGCGCGGGTCGTGTCACGGCCCTCCTTCGGATGTGCGATCTCGAGAACGCTGCCGTCGGCCGCTGTCCAGCGCGTGCCCTCACTGTGCTTGAGATCGATGAAGTTCTCGAAGCCGACGAAGTGCGCGATGAACTCGGTCTTCGGGTGCGCGTAGATCTCCTCCGGGCGATCCAGCTGCTCGATCACGCCGTGGTTCATGATCGCGACCTTATCACTGATCGCGAAGCACTCCTCCTGGTCATGGGTGACGTAGATCGCAGTGAAGCCGAGCTCCTGCTGCAGCTTACGGATCTCAACACGCATCTGCACGCGGAGCTTCGCGTCGAGGTTACTGAGCGGCTCGTCGAAGAGCATGAGATCCGGCTCGATAACCATCGCACGGGCGAGGGCTACACGCTGACGCTGTCCGCCGGACATCTCCTTCGGAAGGCGCTTCTCGAAGCCGTCGAGGTCGACCGTGTGGAGCATCTTCATGACGCGCTCCTGGATCTCTGCCTCCGGCAGATTGCGGCGACGCAGACCGAACGCGACGTTCTCGAAAATGTTCATGTGCGGGAACAGCGCGTAGCTCTGGAACACGAAGCCGAAGTTCCGCTTATGCAGCGGCACATGGGTGTAGTCCTTTCCGTCGAAGAGGATGTCGCCCTGCATCGGCTCAGAGAAGCCGCCGATCAGGCGGAGCGTCGTGGTTTTACCACAGCCGCTGGAGCCGAGGAGGCTGACCAGCTCGCCCTTCTCGACGTTCAGGTTCAGGTCCTTCAGAATGATGTTCTTTCCATATCCTGCGGTGATATTTCTTAACTCAAGTAATGACACGGTATTTCCTCCTATTTTTATGCCAGCGGGTTCACCTTGCGGCTCACACCATTCACGATCGTGGAGACGATCATCGTGACGACGATCATGACGACCGCAACGACGGAAGCATTGACCCAGTCACCGAGACTCATCGCATACTGATAGATCATGGTCGAGAGCACACGGGTGTCGGTGCCACCGAGGAGTTGCGGCGTGGTGTACGCGGTGATGCAGCCGGTGAACACGAGCACGGAGCCAGTGACGAGACCGGATACGCTCAGCGGCAGGGTGACGCGCAGGAAGCTGCCGAGCTTCGTGGAGCCGAGGCTTTCGGCGGCGAGCGTCAGGTCCTCCGGGATGCTCTCGATCACGCCGATCAGCGACAGGATCATGAGCGGGAGGAAGAGCTGTATGAAACCGATGGTGATGGAAAATTCGTTATAGAGAAGGCCCTGCGGCTTCGCGAAGAGTCCGATCGCCACCAGGAACCGGTTGACGATGCCCTTCTTTCCGAGGATGACCATCCAGCTGAAGGAGCGGATGACCGGGCTCGTGAACATCGGGAAGACGGCGAAAGCCATCAGCATGCCCTTGTTCTTCGCGAATTTCGCGATGTAGTAAGCCGCCGGATAGCCGAGCAGCGCACACAGGATGGTGCTCAGGATACTCAGCTTCAGGCTGCGGAGGAACACCTGCTGGAAGTAGGTGCTCTGAAGTACCGTCGCGTAGGCGGACATAGAGAAATCCCCCTGGTCTGGAAATACTGTAGTGAGCAGCAGTGAACACAGCGGGATGAGCATGAACACCACCAGGAACAGCACGCCCGGCAGGATCATGAAAAACCAGATATTCTTCTTGAAAAGTTGCACGATTACCCTCCAGTCGACGACCTCCTCGCAAAGGCCGCGGGTTTCCTCTTTCGCTTCGGTGATGCATCAGCCCTCTTCGATCAGCCGCGCCAGCCCTCGATCAGGCGATGTTCGTAAACTCGAAGCAAAAGATTTGTAAATAAGTAAACGGAGTACTTTAAAACAACGTTATTTATAACATAGGTAGCGCGCGGATTCAAACCTATTTTTGTACATTATCAAATAATATCGCTGTACTTCTCCGCGGCGGACATAAACGGCTTCATTTTTTCCACGAGCTGTGCGCGGATCTCCGCGAGGTCGAGCGTCGTGAGCTCTCCGTGGCGAACGACCATCCGGCCGTTTGCGAACACCGTGTCGACGTCGGCCGCGTTCGCGGCGTAGGCCAATGCTGAGAACGGGTTGTACACCGGGAACATATGGGCAGCCTCGGTCGAAACGAGCGTGAGGTCGGCGGCCATCCCCGGGGCGAGGTAACCGTAGTCCGTGCCATGCAGTACTTCGGCACCACCGCGGGTCGCCGCGCGGACGATGGTCCGGGCCGGGAAGAGCGAGCGATCATGGTTCGCCGTCTTCTGGGCATTCGGGAGCATCCGCATCTGGTCAAACATCGACAGCGTGTTACCGGAGGACGGGCCGTCCGTGCCGAGGCCGAAGCCGACGCCGAGCTGACGTGCCCGCTCCATCGGGGCCACCCCCTTGCCGGCCTTCGTGTTGCTGCAGATGCAGTGGGCGATGCCGGCGCCGCGGCGCTTCATAAGCTGCAGGTCCTCTTCGGTCATGTGGATGCAGTGCGCCGCGAGCGTATGCTCGTCCAACGCGCCGATCGAATCGAGGAAGGCGGTCGGGGTCATGCCCATCGCGCGGAAATGCTCCATTTCGTAGTCCATCTCGGAGGCATGCAGGGTGAAGATCGTGTCGTACTTCACCGCAAGCTCATGCGCCTCGCGAAGCTTCTCCGGTGACAGGGTCGTCGTGCCATGCGGCGCGATAATCGGGTGGATGCGTGGATGCCGTGCCCCGTGATACTCCGCGAAGAAGTCCTTCTGATAGGCGAAGCCACCATACGCTTCGTCCGGGCTGTCGCAGGTTTTCTGTCCGATCAGGGTCTCACCGAGGTAGCCGCGGATGCCGGCCTGCTCGCAGGCCTCCGCAACGCGATCCTCGAAGTAGTACATATCGAGGAAGGTCGTAGTGCCTGAGAGGAACATCTCCGCGATGCCGTAGAGCGCGCCCCAGTAGACGAGTTCCGGTGTCATCGCCTCGAGCTCCAGCGGGAACAGGAAGCGGCGCAGTCGGTCCGGGCAGTCGTCGCCCATCGAACGAAACGGCACCATCGACACATGGCAGTGCGTGTTTACGAAGCCCGGCAGCAGGATGCCGCCCGCCCCGTCGATCACCTCGTCCGCCACCGCTTCCGCCTGCTGCAGGTTCTCGATCGGCTGGGCAGCGGCGTTTGTCTGTGCTGAAGCTACCGTACGATCGTCGAGCGAGGTCTCCGTCTGCTTCTGTTCTTCTTCACCGAGCGCGGCGATCTTCTCGCCGTCGATGAGGAGCCAGCCGTCGTGAAGCACGCGGTCGGCGTCATCCATCGTCAGGATGGTCACATTTTTAATCAGTGTTTTCATATCGTAAGAAGCCTTTCTTTTTTCGCATTCATCTCGTTCACCAGTGACGGATGCCCGGAATTCCGGAAATCTTTCATCGCACTTCCGCCGGTCGAACTCGATTCGGCCCGCCATCGGATGAGCGACCGAGGCATTGGCCGCAGGCAGATGCCTCGGCGTCACGCACGACCGGCGAGGTCGTAGACGATCGCGCTGAACAGGGTGATGCCGCGCGCGAGCACCTGCTCGTCGAAATCGAAGCGGACGGTGTGCTGCTCGCTCGCCATGTCGGTCATGGTGCGCATGTAGGTCGCCTGGCCGCCGTGGCTCTGGACGCGGTTCATCATCAGGGAGATGTCTTCGGAGCCCCAGTTCTGCGCGTTCGGGGTGGAGCTCACGCGGTACTGCGGGAGTTCCGTCCGCACGAGCGTCGCGATGCGCTGCCAGAGCGCTTCGTCACTGTGCTGTGACTCGCCGCGGCCTTCGATCTTCATCTCGCAGCGGCAGCCATGCATCGTGGCGGCACCCTGACAGATCTGCTCCGCCTGCTGCATCATGTATTCATTGATCTCGGTCGTCTCGCCGCGCACCTCGATCTCCATCTTCGCACGGTCCGGGATGACGTTGCGCCCCGTGCCTGCGTGGAGCGTCCCGACGTTCACGCGGGTAATGCCGGCGGAGTGGCGCGGGATCGCGTAGAGTCCGAGGCTCGCCTGGGCTGCCGCGAGGAGCGCATTCTGTCCGCGCTCCGGGAAGCCGCCTGCGTGGGCTGCCGTGCCGGTATAATAGACGTCGTACTTCGTGTTTGCGAGAGAGCCGTAGGTGCCCGGCGTGACGTCGCCGTCGTCAAGCGCGCCGGTCGGCGCGATGTGATTTCCGATCAGGTAGTCGACGTCGTCGAGGTGTCCGTGGGCCACGATAGCCGCAGCGCCGCGGCCGCCCTCCTCGCCCGGCTGAAAAATCAGCTTGATCGTGCCATGAAGTGCGTCGCGATGCTTCATGAGAAGCTCCGCCACGCCGAGGCCGATCGTCGCATGCGCGTCATGGCCACAGGCGTGCATCATACCTGCATTGACACTGGCAAAGCCCTCGCGGGTCGGGCGATGCGTCGACTCCGGGCACTCGACCATGCCGAGCGCGTCGATGTCAAAGCGAAGCGCCACCACCGGGCCTGGGCCGCAGTCGAGGATGGCGATCGCGCCAGTGAAGCCCTCGCGGAGATCCGGCGTCAGCTCCTCTTCCGTCACGCCCTGCTGCAGCACCGCCTCTGCGTGCGCCGCCATGATGTCTGCGTCCGGGAGCCCGAGCCGCGCGGATGCGAGACAGACCTCGCGCCCCGTCAACACCTGATAGCCGAGCGCGCGGAGCCGCCGCACGATGATCGCCGTCGTCCGCATCTCGAGCCAGCCCGTCTCCGAATGCCGGTGAAGATCACGCCGCAGCGCCACCGAACGCGCCTGCATCGCCGACGCCTCCGCCGCAAATTCCTGGTAGATGCTGTTCTTATCTATTTCCATGATTACTCCTTGTGTGTTCTGTATATCCTGTATAGCCCGCGTGCTAATGTCATGGCAGGTATAAAACTCTGTATTGCAAGAACTCCCTCATGTGAAGTAGTATAGTAAACGCAGGCAGAAAATGCCACCCTGAAATCATGGAGGAATATTATGAAACGACTTCTCATCATCGGCTCCACCTGTGTGGATGTGATTCTCCGACTCGACCACCTGCCGACAACCGGCGAGGACATGCATCCGGTGCAGCGCTTCGCGATGGGCGGCTGCGCGTTCAACGTGGCGCAGGTACCGAAGGCCTATGATGTCGATCTTCGCTTCGTGACGCCGATCGGCGACCACGGCGTGTTCAGCGACTTTGTGCGCGCGCATCTCGACAATGCAGGCTTCCGGGGGCCAATCACCGTCCCGGATAGTGAAAATGGCTGCTGCTACTGCCTCGTGGAGCGAAGCGGCGAGCGCACCTTCCTCTCCGTCCACGGGATCGAGTACAGCTTCCATGCGGAGTACATGGACGCCTTCGCGGGCGAGCGCTTCGACTATACCTACATCTGCGGACTCGAGGTCGAGGAAACGACCGGTGGCGAGCTCGTGGCCTGGCTCGAGGCGCATCCGGACATCGCCGGCACCGTCGTGTATGCACCGGGCCCGCGCGGCATCGAGGTCGACACGGATCGTACGGAACGCATCCTTGGGATGCACCCGATCCTTCACCTGAACGAGCAGGAAGCGCAGGCCCTCGCCGGGATGAGCGGTAGCGAGGATCGCGTTCTCGCCGCGGCGCAGGTGCTGCACGCGAAGACCGGAAACATGGTCATCGTGACACGCGGTGCCGACGGCGTCCTCTGGATCTCTGCGGATGGCTCCGTGCACAGCGCACCATCCGTGCCATCGACCGTCGTCGATACCATCGGTGCTGGTGACTCGCACTGCGGTGCGGTCCTCACCGGCCTCACACTCGGCTGGACCGAGGAAGACACCATGCGCTTCGCAAACCAGATTGCTTCCGAAGTCGTCGCCCAGGAAGGCGGCGCGTACATCCGCCGCTGACCTAAGTTTATGGGGTCTGACCCCATTAAATTTTTCTAAACAAAATCTAAACTGAAGTTTATGGGGTCAGACCCCCTTACGAAATTCTTAAGACGAAAGCGGCGGCAGTCTGGAATCGCCGCACAATAAAAACAGAGGATGTCGCGCGAGCGACATCCTCTGTTTTTAACTTTATCAAGATCACTCCAGCTCGAAGGCGCCGGTGTACAGCTGGTAGTAGCTGCCGCGGGCGGCGATGAGCTCGTCGTGGGAGCCGCGTTCGATGATGCGGCCATGGTCGAGGACCATGATGACGTCGGAGTTCTGCACGGTGCTGAGGCGGTGGGCGATGACGAAGACGGTGCGTCCGGCCATGAGGGCGTCCATGCCCTTCTGCACTACGGCCTCGGTGTGGGTATCGATGGAGGAGGTGGCCTCATCCATGATCATAACCGGCGGATCGGCGACGGCGGCACGCGCGATGGAGAGCAGCTGGCGCTGGCCCTGCGAGAGGTTCGCGCCGTTTGCGATCAGCATCGTGTCGTAGCCCTTCGGCAGTCGACGAATGAAGCTGTCCGCACCGGCGAGCTTCGCAGCTGCCATACACTCCTCATCCGAAGCATCGAGCTTTCCGTAGCGGATGTTCTCCATGACCGTACCCGTGAAGAGCACGGTATCCTGCAGGATGATGCCGAGCGACTTTCGAAGGGACGCCTTCTCGATATCCTGGATATCGATGCCGTCGTAGGTGATGGTGCCCTTCTGAATCTCGTAGAAACGATTGATGAGGTTCGTGATGGTCGTCTTACCGGCACCGGTGGCACCGACGAACGCAACCTTCTGACCCGGACGGGCGTAGACATTGACCTCGTGCAGTACCGTGTGCTCTCCGTCGTAGGAGAAATCCACATTCTTCAGGACGACGTCACCCTCGAGGCGCTTATACGTCACGCTGCCGTCCGCCTCGACCTTCTTCCAGGCCCACTGCTCGGTGCGCTCACTGCACTCCTCGATCTGCCCGTTCCGCTCCTGACAGCGCACGAGCGTCACCGTGCCCTCATCCTTCTCCGGCTGCTGATCCATCAGCGCGAAGATACGACGCGCACCCGCGAGACCCATGACGATCGCATTGATCTGCTGCGAGATACCGCCGATCTGGCCGGCGAACTGCCGCTCCATGTTGAGGAACGGCACGGTGATGCTGATGCTGAGGGCCATACCGCTCAGGCTCAGGTTCGGCACCTTCAGGAAGAGCAGCACGCCGCCGGCGAACGCCAGCACGACATAGAGCATGTTTCCGATATTGCCGAGGATCGGCATCAGGGTATTCGCGTAGCGGTTCGCCTTCTCCGACACCGCGAAAAGCTCGTCGTTAATCCGGTCGAAGTCGCGCTTCGCCACATCCTCGTGGTTGAAGACCTTCACGACCTTCTGACCATTCATCATCTCCTCGATGAAGCCCTCGGTCTGTGCAACCGCCGCCTGCTGCTTCACGAAGTAGCGTCCGGAGCTGCCACCGACCTTCTTCACGACCTTCGTCATGACGACAATGCCGCCGACCACGAGGATCGTGAGCCAGATGCTGTAGTACAGCATGAGCGAGAAAACGGTGACGAGGATGATACCCGAGTTCAGGAGCTGCGGGATCGACTGTGAAATCATCTGGCGCAGCGCATCGACGTCGTTCGTGTAGTAGGACATGATGTCGCCGTGCTCGTTGTGGTCGAAGTACGAAATCGGCAGCTTCTGCATACCGTCAAACATCTTCGTACGGATTTTCTTAAGCGAGCCCTGCGTGATCACCGCCATGCACTGGTTGTAGGTGGTGCCCGCGATGAGCGACAGCACATAGAGGACCGCCAGCGTCAGCACGAGGCTCAGGATCCGGGCGGACACACCGGCCCAGTCACCGCTCTGCCAGTTCTGCTCGATCAGCGCGATGATGCGCTGCTGGAACAGGGACGGGATCGCCGTGATGATCGCATTTACGAGGATGCACGCGAGCGTAAACGGCAGCAGCACCGGATAAAACGAAAAGATCATCCGGATCAGCCGTCCGAGGGTCCCGTCCTTCAGCACCGTCTTATCGACCGGGCCGCGCATATTTCTGTTTCCCTTCATCGCTGCTCTCCTCCTTTCGCCTCTTTTGCCAATGTTTCCGGCTTCACATCGTCACGCAGCTGCGCACTTCCGCCTGCTTCTGCCAATGCTTCCGGCTTCACACCGTCGCGCTGCGCGAGTTCTGCTGCCATCGCCTCCGGGGTGGCCACGACACGTACAGGGTCGACTGCATTGGCCTCTTCCGAGGTTTTATTCTGGCTGTAGTAGATGTCCTGGTACATCGCGTTGCGGCTGAGGAGCTCCTCGTGGGTGCCGATGTCCGCGATGCGGCCGCCCTCCATGATGAGGATGCGGTCGGCGTCCTGGACGGAGGACACACGCTGCGCGATGATGATCTTCGTGGTCTCCGGGATGAAATCGCGGAAGCCCTTACGGATCAAGGCGTCGGTCTTCGTGTCGACCGCGGAGGTGGAGTCGTCGAGGATCAGCACCTTCGGCTTCTTCAGGATCGCACGGGCGATGCAGAGACGCTGCTTCTGACCACCAGAGACGTTGGTACCACCCTGGGTGATGAAGGTGTCGTACTTGTTCGGGAAGGTCTGGACGAACTCGTCCGCCTGGGCGAGCTGACATGCGGCGACGAGCTCTTCGTCACTCGCCTGCGGGTTGCCCCAGCGGAGGTTCTCCGCGATGGTGCCGGAGAAGAGGACGTTCTTCTGAAGCACGACAGCGACCTGATCACGCAGGAGCTTGAGGTCGTACTTTCGTACGTCGACACCGCCGACCAGCACCTCGCCCTCGCTTGCGTCATAGAGACGGGAAATCAGCTGGATGAGCGAGGACTTCGAGGAGCCGGTACCGCCCATGATGCCGATGGTTTCACCTGATTTAATATGAAGATCGATGTCCGAGAGGACGTAATTCTCAGCATTGGCCTGATACTTGAAGCTCACGTGGTCGAAATCGATGGAGCCATCCTTCACCACGGTCACCGGGGAGGCCGGATTCGTGAGGGTGCTCGTCTCGTTCAGGACCTCAGCGATACGCTCGGCAGACTCGGCCGACATGGTCACCATGACGAAAATCATGCTGAGCATCATGAGGGACATGAGGATCTGGAAGCTGTAGGTCAGGAGCGAGGAGAACTGTCCGACGTCGAGGTCGGCACCGTGGCTCGTGATGATCGTGTAGGAGCCGAAGCTCAGGACGAAGAGCATGACGGTGTAGATACAGAACTGCATCAGCGGGTTGTTCAGCGCGAGGAAGCGCTCAGCCTTCGTGAAGTCGCGCTGGACGTCGGTCGCGGCGCGGTCGAACTTCTGCATCTCGAAATCCTCACGAACGAAGGACTTCACGACGCGCATGCCGTTGATGTTTTCCTGCACGGAGTCGTTCAGACGGTCATACTTCCGGAAAACGCGGCGGAAGATCGGCATAACCGTGCGGATGATGACGGCGAGGCCGACGCCGAGGATCGGGATGACCGCGACGAAGATCCAGGCCATGCGTCCACCCATGAGAAAGGCAGCGGCGAAGGAGAAAATCAGCATCGCCGGCGCACGGAAGCCGAGTCGGATCAGCATCATGTAGGCCTGCTGCAGGTTCTGGATATCCGTGGTCATACGGGTGACGAGGGAGCTCGTCTGGAAGTGGTCGATGTTTTCGAAGGAAAAGTCCTGAATCTTATAGAAGAGGTCTTTTCTTAAGTTGCGCGCGAAGCCGGTGGATGCGGTCGCGCAGTTGTTGCCGGCCGCGACGCCGGAAAGAAGTGACAGGGTTGCCAGCACGAGCAGCACGATACCGTACTTCCCGATGGTGCCCATGCCGGCGCCATCCTTGATCTGGTTGATCAGCATCGCCGTCACAAACGGAATGGCGGTTTCGATCAGTGACTCGATCAGCACGAACAGCGGCGCGCGCAGGCTCGGCCCCTTAAACTCGCGGATGGATTTCGAGAGCGTCTTGATAACGTCCATAAATTCCTCCTGTAGATGTAAACGATAGGCGGCGAAAAGCAGTGTAGGATCCCCCGTCGGCTCTGTACCTGATCAACATTCAGGGAGTCCGGGGTTCTGCGTATGATTCCCGCAGCCGACCCTATACCCCCGGCGCAGGAATCACGAGGCGCTGGTGCATGGAATGCAGCGAGCGCCTGAAGACGCCGGTTTCATCCCGGACGCCTCTCTTCCATATATAGTATACGCTGAAAACATCTGCTTTTCGCGAAACTTTACTATATTAAAACATTGCGTGCAACAATTCAACGACTTCACAAAAAGTTCAGATTCAGGCGCGGCCTTACGCCACCGGCGCTCCCATCTTAAGAATTTCGTAAGGGGGTCTGACCCCATAAACTGAAACTTTAGATTTTGTTTAGAAAAATTTAATGGGGTCAGACCCCATGACGGGACCCCCTTACGGCGGAAAAACCGGAGCGCAGTGCCCGGTTTTTCCTGTGATTACATTTAATTATCGAGCTGATGCTCGTGATTATACGCCTGCTTCTGCGCATACATGCGGAGGTCCGCCTGGCGGATCGCCTCGGTGATCGGGTGTACGCCCGTCACACCACCGATCGAGATCGAGAGGCGAAGCTCCGGATAATCCGCGATACGGATGTTCTCGACCGCCGACGAAATCTCCTGCATCTTCCGCTCGAGGATCTCCTCGCTCATCTTCGGGAAGAGGAGCAGGAACTCATCCCCGCCGTAGCGGATCAGGATGTCGGTCTTTCGTATGCAGTCCTTGATGGCGCGCGCGATCTCCCGCAGCACAGCATCTCCCGCAGGGTGCCCGAAGGAGTCATTGACCTGCTTGAAGCGGTTCGCGTCGATGATGGCGGTGGATTCCATGCCCTCGAGGTGCGCGCGGTAGGTCTCATAGTAGCGGCGCGAGTAGGTGTCCGTCACCGGATCCAGGAAGAGGTCCATGTTCCCGTCGTGATTCCGATCGAGGAGCAGACGTGTGCCGTTCGCGTCGATCCAGCGGCCCTCGTCGAGGCGGCTTAGGAGCTCGAGCACGCACGGCGTACCGTTCAGGTTCAGGTACTTCGACACCACGAAGTACATATCGGTGCTCGTGAACTCCAGCTTGTTGAGCGTCGATTTCTGCGCATAGGCCCGCGCCGAGATACAGTTCGCACAGACGCCCTCGTTGTTCCAGAAGGCGGCGCAGTGCTGCTTCGAGTGCCGGAGCACGCCCGCCTCGTCGAGATCGAGCACTTCATAGGTCGTCGGATCGATGAGACGCACGGTGTCAAAGACGGACTGCAGGCAGCGGATATTCTGAAGGACGACCGGTGAGGTCGAATCCAGCGGACCGCCCTGGGACGGAAATTCCTTCTCTTCCTTCATCTGCGGGTCCAGCAGCTGGCCGACCGCCGCGATGTAGTGATCCGGTCGGAAATCCGACCAGAGTGTACGCACCCGGAGATCGCACCAGTGGTACTCGTTGCCGACCGGGAAGAGGATGCTGAGGGCGAACTCCGGATTCTCCTTCGTCGTCGCATCCATCGCATCCCGCAGACGCTTGAAGTCATGCTGACTGAGATAGCGGAAATCGTTCACACGCGTGACGTTCTTCACGCTGTGACGGTACTGTGGCGGCTCGTTCCAGTTCGTCACATCCGCAAGGCGTGACACCGCATCGTACTCGAACTGGATACCACCGCTGGTGGATGCGAAGAAGTCGATCCGCTCCTGCATGGTCGCGAGGAGGTTCTGTACACGGTCGTTCTTCGGGAGGTCCGCATGCGCGAGGATTTCCTCTGACAGACGGTTCAGCTCGAAGCGGTATGGCATCGCATCTCCGTTCACTCCCGTCACGATACGAATCTGCGGGGCGGTCTCCGTCAGGCACTCCAGCAGCAGCGGGTTGAAGGCACCACACTCACCGTTCAGGATCATGTTGATCGCAGTCGTGTGGTCGTACGCCTTCTTATAGCAGCGCTCGCTCGTGAGCGCATCGTATACATCCGCGATCGCTACGATCTGGGCGGAGATCGGGATCTCCTCTCCCATCAGACCATCCGGGTAGCCATGCCCGTCCCAGCGCTCGTGGTGCCAGCGGCAGATCTCCAGCGCATAGCGGTACAGCGGCTTATCCTGGCCGTACTTCATCTGCTCCAGGATCTGTGCACCCGCGGTGGAGTGTGTCTTCATAATCTCAAACTCTTCCTTCGTGAGCTTCCCCGGTTTGTTCAGGATTTCCTCCGGAATCGTGATTTTTCCGATGTCGTGGAGGGACGACGCGGTCATGATCAGCGCGATGTCCTCCTCACTGAGATGATAGGCCTTCGTCTTCTGCACGAGCTGATGCAGCAGGAGCTCCGTGATGCGACGGATGTTCCGGATATGGTCGCCGCTCTCGTGGTTTCGGATCTCGACGACGTTACTGAGGATACTCACCATCAGGGTGTTGTTCTCCTCTTTTTCTGCGATCTGGTCCGACACGAGACGCATGAGGCGCTTCTGATTCACGTACAGATTCAGCGTATTCTCCACGCGCCGACGCACGATGTAGACATTGAACGGCCGCGGGATGTAGTCGGTGACGCCGAGCGAATAGGCGTGCTCCATCGACTCCACGGACTCCTCCGCGGTGATCATGATGACCGGAACCTCCTCGATCCAGTGGTAGCGGTTCATCTCCTCGAGCACCTCGAAGCCGTTCATCTCCGGCATGTTGATGTCGAGCAGAATCAGATCGATGGACACGTTTTTCTCCAGGATCCGAAGTGCCTCGCGCCCATCCGCAGCCTCGACGTAATCGTACTGATCACCTAGCATGTCGCTCAGCATCATGCGATTCATCTCCGCATCGTCTACAATGAGTATTGTCTGACGTTCCATGAAATCTCCTTAGTCGACCTGGCGCAGCGCTGCGACGGTCTTCTCGTACTCTGCGACCACCTGCTCGTACAGCGGTTCGTAGCCATCCATGCGACGGCCGCGCAGGAGCTCCGTGAGCTCGATCGACGGCTTCGCGAGCCGTGTGAAGCCGAGTGTCAGGCAGAGGCCCTTCAGCGTATGCGCTGCGCGGAATGCATCCTCAACTGCGCCATCCTTCAGTGCTGCGGTCAGCTGCTCCATGCTCTTGTCGTCCAGAAACTTCAGCGCGAACTTCTTCACCAACGCCGGATTCGGGATGCGGTGTGATACATCCTCGTAATCCGCCCCTATCGCCTGATAACACTCTTCAATCGTCATGATTTATCCCCCTATTAAAAAAATAAATATTTCGGAACAGGCAGACCCATTTCGTCCCTATGCTGCCAAATTCGTACCTCTCAGCCATCATAAAAATAACTACACTCAAGAGGCCTCTTTCCTACCCGATCCCCCTCCGGTACGAAAGCGCCTCTTCATGTTTAACAAGGTATAATTATATAAATTTAATATACAGAAAATGCCAGAGAATACAAGCGAATTTACGGGTTTACCTGCCTGGTTTACATTATTTTTTGTTATAGCGGCGATAGTTCATGTAACGCTCCCGGAGGGCTTCACTCCTCTGCCGGCTTCGGTGTTTTCTCCACCTCGTCGTCCTGGCAGATGTGGTAGATGATGTCGACACAGTGATCGATACCGAGGGAGCCACTGTCGAGGGTCAGGTCGTAGTTCTGGCACTTGCCCCACTCCTGCTCGGTGTAGTAGCGATAGTTGAACTTACGCTTCTTATCCATGTCCTTCAGCATCTTGTCGGTGTTCTCCGGCTCCTTATAGATCTCGGTGATTCTGTGCTTCCGCTTCTCGAGATCCGCATGGATGAAGACATTGAGCACATCCGTACGATCACGCAGGATGTAGTCCGCACAGCGTCCGACGATCACGCACGGTCCCTTCGCGACGAGATCGAGGATGACCTCTCGCTGCTTCGCCCAGAGATAATCCTCCGGACTCATACCGTAGCTGTTTCGCGCCGAGAAGGAATACTCGATCCAGTTGCGGGCGCTTGCATACTCGCCCTGTTTCTTCACATAATCCTCTGCGAAGCCCGTCTTAAACGCGGTCTGCTCGATGATTTCCTTATCATACAGTGGGATGCCCAGCTTATCCGCAAGCTTGCGGCCGACCTCACGTCCACCGGAACCATATTCTCTCGAAATCGTAACGTAATTAATCTTCATAGTCTGCCCTTGTATGATGATTCCAGAAGCTAAATCAACATTTTCCTTTCTTTTTGATTCTGTGGTTCAATACATTCAGATACTGTGGGACTTTTTATTATCCCCTGTAGCTCTGACT
>NZ_JBQHVY010000020.1:0-55811 GCF_052064255.1 Oribacterium sp. HCP3S3_B9 | reverse complement strand
ATGAAGAAACTCTGCGCAATAGACACGAAGGCAACTATCGAAGACAAGGATGGAAACCCAAAGATCTCACGGTAGTAAGTTAGCGCGCTCAGCTAGCACTGAGCGCTTACAGTGAAGGAGTGGTACGACGGCTATCACTTCGGAAATGCAGATGTTTACTGTCCGTGGGATGTTGTAAACTTTGTGGACCGCGCGAAGGATGATCGAGAGGCAAGGCCGGAAGCGTACTGGATCAATACGAGCGGAAACGACCTCGTGAAGCGCTTTATCGATAAAGCGAATAAAACAACGAAGAGTGAGATCGAACGTCTGATCAACGGGGAAGCCATCGAAAAGGAGCTTCGCCTGGAACTCACGTATGAAGAGATCGATCAGAGCATCGAGAACCTTTGGAGCGTACTTTTTACGACGGGGTACTTAACACAAACTGGAAGACCGAAGGACGGCGCTTATCGCCTGATTATTCCGAATCGGGAAGTGCGCGAAGTCTTCAGACTTCAAATCAACGAATGGTTTAAGAAATCCATCTTCAGTAACACAGAGCGCCTGACTGCATTCTGGAAAGCTTTTGAAGAAGGAGATACCGAAGGTGTCGAGCAGTACCTGAACCGGATACTCAGTAATTCCATCAGTGTTTTCGATACGAAAGCAAGAAAGGAAGAAAAGGAAAGCTCCTATCATAACCTTCTCGTCGGGATCCTTACCGGAAATGCAGACTGGCTTGTGAAGTCAAACGTCGAAACTGGAGAAGGATTTGCAGATATCATCGTGGAAACGGATGATCCGGATGCGGGGATCGTCGTGGAACTAAAGTATACGAAGAACTTTGACGAGTTGAAGGCGGCGTCTCAGAAGGCCCTTGACCAGATTCGGGACCGTCGTTATCAGGAGTATCTTCTGAATGATGATCGGAAGAGTATCCGGCTGTATGGGATCGCCTTCTGTAAGAAACGGTGCTGTGCAATCAGTGAAAAACTGTGAGATGATGAGACGAAAGGATGGGACGGACTCCCTCAATATATTTATAAGCCGGGGTGATGATCACTCCGGCTTTTTACAAAACGGGGCGGATCTCTAGATTTGCCATTCGAAAAACGGGGCATTACAAGATGAACAATTTGCAAAAAACGGGGCAATCAATTTGAAATTCTATTGTAAAAACGGGGCAGTTTCTATATTCTGAAGGAAGAGAAGATCGGGAAGATGATCGTCGATCTCGACATGAGCGGATTATAGAGCCAGAGGTGATGCGGAGCTGCCAGGTAAACGTGCAGTAAGAGAGAAGCTTCGCGAAAAGGAACTGGAACAGAAGATCCCGCGTTGCTCGAAAGCAGCAGGGCATCTGTGATAGAAAGGATTTGACATGAATCAGAGTGATCAGCGGAATATTTCCATGATGATGGATCTCTATGAGATGACGATGGCGAATGGTTATTTCCAGGATCCGGGGGCAGAGGACCTGGTGACCTTCGACGTGTTCTACCGGAAGAATCCGGATGGTGCGGGTTTCGCAATCTTCGCGGGGCTTGAGCAGGTGCTGGACTACCTCGAGGGGATGCACTTCGATGATGCGGACATCGCGTACCTTCGCTCGCTTCATATCTATGCGGAGGATTTCCTCGACTGGCTGCGGGATTTTCGCTTCCGTGGCACCGTGCGGGCGCTGCCGGAGGGCAGCATCATGTATCCGAATGAGCCGATCCTCACGGTGGAGGCGCCGCTCATCGACGCGCAGCTGGTGGAGACAGCGATTCTCGCGCAGGTGAATCACCAGTCCCTCATCGCGACGAAGACGAACCGGATCGTCCGCTCGGCAGAGGGCCGGCTGGTGGCGGACTTCGGCGCGCGTCGGGCGCACAATGTTGACGCCGCGGTGTATGGTGCCCGGGCCGCCTACATTGGCGGTGCCGCAAGTACGGCGACGATGCTGGCCGGGGAGATGTTCGGCATCCCGGTGAGCGGGACGATGGCGCACAGCTGGGTGATGTACCACGATGACGAGTACACGGCGTTTAAGCACTTCGCGGAGATCTATCCGGATAATTCGGTGCTGCTCGTCGACACCTACGATGTGCTGGCGTCCGGTGTGCCGAATGCGATTCGCGTGGCGAAGGAGGTGCTGATGCCGATGGGGAAGCGGCTGAAGGGCATCCGGCTCGATTCCGGTGACCTCGCGTATCTGTCGAAGAAGGCGCGGAAGATGCTCGACGCAGCGGGGCTCGAGGACTGCATCATCGTGGCGTCGAACAGCCTCGATGAGTTTACGATCCACTCGCTGCTCGAGCAGGGCGCGTGCATCGATTCCTTCGGTGTCGGCGAGCGGCTGATCACAGCGAAGAGCGATCCGGTGTTCGGCGCGGTGTATAAGCTGGTGGCGGTGAACAGGGATAAGGTCTGCTTACCGAAGATCAAGGTGTCCGAGACCTTCGAGAAGATCACGAATCCGGGGCAGAAGCGCGTATGGCGTGTCTATAATCCAGATGGCTACGCGGTCGCGGACCTGATCACGATGGCGGACGAGGTGCCGGATCCATCGCAGCCGATCCCGTATGTGGATCCGGAGAAGCCGTGGAAGTCGATGGCCTTCACGGACTGCACGGTGCGTGAGCTGCAGGAGACCGTCATGGTCGACGGACGGCGGACGAAGCCGTCTCCATCCATCGAGCAGGTGCGGAGCTACGTGAAGCAGCAGCTCGAGCGGGAGATCTGGCCGGAGGAGCAGCGACTCGAGAATCCGCACACGCACTACCTCGACATGAGCCCGGCGTACTACCAGATGAAGATGGAGCTGCTGAAGGCAGCGCAGGCGACGAAGTGAGCTGAGTTTATAAAAATTTAATGGGGTCTGACCCCATTAAGAAATCATTACGAAAGTCTTAAGGCGATCGTAAGGGGGTCAGACCCCATAAAGTTCAGGGCCGGAGGGAACGCCGGTCCTCATTTTTTTCTTGACATGTGTAGCTTCGTTTTATATCATCTCACTATGGCACTTTACCATGCTACTATAATAAAGCATAGTAACAACTCCTATCATCAATTGTTATATCGGGATTTTGGGCCATGTTGTATACTTATAGAAAACCATCGGGAGGTTCGAGATGTCCAGATTTTTAAGCAGTGCATACCGTACGCTGACGCCGTACACGCCGGGCGAGCAGCCACAGGATAAGAAGTACATCAAGTTAAACACGAACGAGTCGCCGTTTCCGCCGGCGCCGGGGGTGATCGCGGCGGTCAATGCCTCCGAGGCGATGGACCTCCGGCTCTACTCGGACCCGGAGCTGAAGCCGCTGAAGGCACAGCTCAGCGAAAGCTTCCAGGTGGACGTGTCTGATGTATTCATTGGCAACGGCTCGGATGAGTGTCTGAACTACGCGTTCATGGCCTTCGGCGAGGACGGCTTCGCATTTCCGGACATCACCTACAGCTTCTATAAGGTGATCGCGCAGCTGAATCAGGTGACGACGGAGGTGAAGCCGCTGCGGGCGGATTTCAAGATCGACCTCGCGGATTATCTCGGGCCGGAGACGCCGGACGGGGGTCATGCAGGCATCGGGAAAAACATCGTGATCCCGAACCCGAACGCACCGACCGGGATTCCGATTTCGCTCGACGCGATCGCAGAGCTCTGTGAGGCCAATGCAGACCACGTCGTGATGATCGACGAGGCCTATGTGGATTTCGCGGACCAGGCGATCAGTGCGGTACCGCTCACAAAGAAGTATAAGAACCTGCTCGTGACGCAGACCTTTTCGAAGTCCCGCAGCATGGCGGGGGCTCGAGTCGGCTTCGCGATCGGTGATGCGGCACTGATTCAGGACATGGAGACGCTCCGGAACTCGAACAACCCGTACAACGTGAACCGCATCTCGATGAAGTGTGCGGTGGAGGCGCTCCGGGATACGGCCTACTTCGAGGCGAACTGTGCGAAGATCCGTGCGAATCGTGCATGGACGCGGACAGAGCTGGAGAAGCTTGGCTTCCATGTGCTGGACAGCCAGACGAATTTCCTCTTCGCAGAGAGCCCGGCGATCTCCGGTAAGGAGCTCTATCTCCGCCTGAAGGATAACGGCGTGCTGGTGCGCCACTTCGATGATCCGAAGATCACGAATTTCAACCGCATCAGCATCGGCTCCGAGGAGGAGATGGCGCAGTTTATCGAGACCGTGCGGGACATCCTCACGTTCTGAGTTTATAAAAATTTAATGGGGTCTGACCCTATTAAGAAAATTTAATGAGGTCTGACCCCATTACGAAATTCTTAAGATGAGATTCAGGGAGTAGATATGAGAGTAGCAGAGATCAATCGGGTGACGAATGAGACGGATGTGCAGCTGTGGCTGGACCTCGATGGGGATGGCAAGGAGTCGGAGATCAAGACGGGGATCGGTTTCTTCGATCATATGATGACGCTGTTCAGCCGGCACTCGGGGATTCAGATGAATCTCACCTGCGAGGGGGATACCTGGGTCGACGATCATCATAGTGTGGAGGATATCGGCATCACGCTCGGGCAGGCGATGTCGGAGGCGCTCGGTGACCGGAAGGGGATTCGGCGCTATGCGAGCATGACGCTGCCGATGGATGAGGCGCTCATCCTCGTGGCGGTGGACATCAGCGGCCGTGGCGGCTTCTATGGTGAAATTCCGTTTAAGACGGAGAAGATCGGCAGCTTCGATACGGAGCTCGTGGTGGAGTTCTTCCAGGCCTTCGCGCTGAACGCCGGTATCACACTGCATATTCGAGAGCTCGCGGGCGAGAACAGCCATCACATCGCGGAGGGCTGCTTCAAGGGACTCGCGCATGTGCTGCGGGAGGCGGTCGAGATCGACACGCGCTTCGCAAACGATATCCCGAGTACGAAGGGCGTACTCGCGAGCCCGACCGGGGAGTGATGTGTGTTGGCGGACAGCCCGCATTGGGCGATGACTACGCAGCGGGCGAGGCATTGGCCACACGATACAACTGCACAGGGGATGCATGGGTGCGGTGCAGGAAGGATGAACATGATGACGGAACAGAAACTGAATGAGCTTTACGAGCGCTTCGGCTACCGGAAGTTCAAGATGACGAAATTTGAGCCTTATGATCTCTACGCGGACAACCGGGATTTTCTGAAGTCCAGTCAGCTGATCACCTTCACGGACCTCGATGGTTCGTTGCTGGCGCTGAAGCCGGATGTGACGCTCAGCATCATCAAGTCGAACCTCGGCGGGGAGGAAAAGGTCTACTACAACGAGACGGTCTACCGTCCGAAGGACAGTCACTACCGCGAGATCCTGCAGTCGGGCATCGAGTGCATCGGACGGATCGACGCGTATTCGGAGGCCGAGGTGATCGCGCTCGCGGCGGAGTCGCTGAAGCTGATCGGGGAGCGCTTCGTGATCCGCGTGTCGGATGCGGCCTTCCTGCAGGAGATGTTCGCGACGATGGGCCTCACGGACAGCACCATCGCGGAGGCGCTGCGTCTCTTCTCGATGAAGAACACGGCGGGCTTCGATGCGCTGGTGCGCGAGGGGAAGCTCACGGAGGCGAGTGCGCGGACGCTGAAGTCGCTCGCGGATCTGTACCGGCCGTTCCGGGAGGGGGCTGCCGAGCTTCACTCCTTTGCGATTTCCAATGCTTCTGCCCAGATGGCAGATCACCTCGCGAAGCTCTGTGATATCCTCGAGGCCTTCGGTGTGCTCCAGTACGTCTATCTCGATTTCTCCCTGGTGAACTCCATGGATTATTACAACGGACTGATCTTCCAGGGTGCGGTCGAGGAGATCCCATTCACCGTGCTGTCGGGTGGACGCTATGATCGTCTCCCGGAGAAGATGGGGAAGAAGGTCGGCGCGATCGGCTTCGCCCTCGACCTTGATACCGTCGCAAACTATAGTCCAAAGCGCCGGGATGCCGACGTCGATGTGCTCGTGCTCTATGCGGCGGGCGACGAAGCGACGCGGGTGGCGGCGGTCATGCGGGCGCTCAGTGCGCGCGGCCTCCGGGTGCGGAGTCTCCGGATAGAGGAGCAGGCGCGCGTCGAGCATAAGATCACCGCGCGGCAGACACTGCGCCTCAGTGACGCGGAGGCGCTGGCGACGCGCGAGGATACAGTTTCGGATGGCGCGGTCTTAGGCGCAGCATGTGATGCTGTGCCGGGCGTGGAAGCATCGACCATGCGGACCGGTGAAATGAAAAACCACATCGGAGAAGGGAGCGGCTTAAAATGATCAATGTAGCACTGGCGAAAGGCCGCCTCGGCGATAAGACTTACTCGATGATGGCGAAGGCCGGCTTCGACTGTCCGGCGATCCTCGAGAAGAACCGGAAGCTCACCTTCGAGAATCCGGAGAAGGGCATCCGCTACTTCTGGGTGAAGCCGTCGGATGTCGAGATCTACGTCGAGCGTGGCGCGGCAGACATCGGCGTCTGCGGTGCGGACATCCTCCTCGAGTACGAGCCGGATGTGTACGAGCTGCTGGACCTCGGCTTCGGCAAGTGCCGCATGTGCGTGGCGGGCCCGAAGGATTTCTATGATAACGAGGAGCGGACGCTCCGGGTCGCGACGAAGTTTGCGCATGTGGCGAGCCGCTACTACGAGTCCATCGGTCGCGACATCGACATCATCAAGCTGAACGGTTCGATCGAGATCGCGCCGATCCTGGGCCTCAGCGATGTCATCTTCGATATCGTCGAGACGGGCAACACACTTCGGGAGAACGACCTCGAGGTGCTGACGGAGGTCGTGCCGATCAGTGCGCGCCTCATCTGTAATAAGGTAAGCTACCAGTTCAAGCATGACGAGATCATGCGCTTACGGGACGGTCTCGCGGAGATCGTCGCGAGCGGCGAGAAGGTAGACGCCGTGAAGCTGGAGCATTAGGAGAAGAGACATGATTAAGATTTTCGAGATGGGAAAGATCAGAGACGAGGAGATTTTCGCGCGCTTCGAGCCGACCTCCAGCGTCGAGGATAGCGTAAAGGGCATCATCGCGCGCGTGCGTGCGGAGGGGGATGCGGCGCTGCGGGCGTACAGCGCGGAGTTCGACCACGTCGACGTCGAGGATTTCCTCGTGAGTACGGCGGAGATCGAGGCGGCGCTCGCGAAGGTGGAGCCGGGCTTCATCGCGGTGCTCGAGGAGGCGGCGGCCAATATCCGTGCCTTCCACAGTAAACAGGTGCGGAACAGCTTCATCATGGCGGACAAGCCGGGCGTGATCCTCGGGCAGCGGGTGATCCCACTCGAGAAGGTCGGCCTCTATGTGCCGGGCGGCACGGCGGCGTATCCGTCGACGGTGCTGATGGATGCGATTCCGGCGAAGATCGCGGGCGTCGAGGAGATCGTCATGGTGACCCCACCGAACAAGGAGGGTTCGGTCAATCCGTACATCCTGGCGGCGGCGCATGTCGCAGGCGTGGGCCGGATCTTCAAGGTCGGTGGCGCGCAGGCGGTGGCGGCGCTTGCATATGGCACGGCGTCGATTCCACGCGTCGATAAGATCGTGGGTCCGGGCAATGCCTTCGTCGCCGAGGCGAAGAAGCAGGTGTTCGGACAGGTCGGGATCGATATGATCGCCGGTCCGTCGGAGGTGTTGGTGCTCGCGGACGGCAAGTCGGATCCGCGCTTCGTGGCGGCGGATCTGCTGAGCCAGGCAGAGCACGATAAGAATGCGTCGGCGGTGCTCATCACGGATTCCATGGCGCTCGCCGAGGCGGTGCAGCAGGAACTCGAAGTACAGCTCGCGCAGCTGAAGCGGGAGGAGATCGCGCGGGCGTCCATCGATCACAACGGAAAGATCATCGTCGCCCATGACCTCCGTGAGGGTATCGACGCGGCGAACCGCATCGCTCCGGAGCACATGGAGGTGTGCGTAGACCAGCCGTTTGACTACCTGCCGCTCATCAAGAACGCCGGCTCCGTCTTCCTCGGCCGTTACAATGCCGAGCCAACCGGTGACTACTTCGCTGGCCCGAACCACACGCTGCCGACCTCCGGGACGGCACGCTTCTACAGCCCGCTCGGTGTCGACGACTTCGTGAAGAAGATGCAGTACAGCTACTACACGAAGGACGCCCTCGAACAGGACTACGATAAGATCTCCATGTTCGCGAATAAGGAAGGGCTCACCGCCCACGCCCGTGCTGTGGACATCCGCTTCGGGAAAGAAGACCGGGATTGAGTCGGATTTTTCATAAGGCAGACCGGGATTCAGGCAGGTTCTGCTCCAATCCTGCAGATTTTTCGCAAAACAGCATTAAATAGATGAGATGACATTATCTATTTTGAAATTTGACACAATAAGGTACTTTTAAAAATTTCGACATTACCTGGTTTGACGCAATAAAGGTTCTAAAGAAATATTGACATTATATTTGACGCAATAGAGCTTGTTTAAAAATAATGACATTAGCTATATCCTTAAATATTTTGCATATGTGTAAGAATTTAACGATAGAGGTAATGTCGAATTTTTCAAAAGGCATGTATTGCGTAAAACTTGAAATTACATAATGTCATTCATTCTATAATATGCAGTATTGCGAAAAAGGAAGTACCAGAAAAACCGATTGGGAAAATCAGATTGAAAGGACGACTATGATTGCAATCATCGAATATGGCGTGGGAAATCTCTTCTCGCTGCAGAGCTCTCTCAGAGCGATCGGCGAGGAGGTGGTGGTGACGGCGGATCAGGAGGTCATCCGGCAGGCGGATCATGTGATCCTGCCGGGGGTCGGTGCGTTCGGTGACGCCGTGCAGAAGCTGCGCGACTGCGGGCTCTTCGATTTCGTGAAGGCGCAGGCGGCGACGGGGAAGCCGTTTCTCGGGATCTGTCTCGGTATGCAGCTGCTGTTCGACCGCTCCCTCGAGTATGGGGAGCATGAGGGCCTCGGGCTGATTCCGGGTGAGGTGCGTCCGATCGAGGGTGTGATCCCGGCGCATCTCGACATCCCGCACATGGGCTGGAATGCGTTGCACTTCGTGGATGACTGCCCGCTCTTCCGCGATCTCACGGAGGGCGACTGTGTGTACTTCGTGCACAGCTTCGCAGCCTTCGACTGTGACGCGCATCTGACGGCGACCGCGGAGTACGGTGTGCCGCTGACCGCCGCAGTTCAGAAGGGCAATGTCTATGGCACGCAGTTTCACCCGGAGAAGAGCGGGGCTGTCGGCCTGAAGATCCTGAAGGCGTTTGCTGCACTGTGAGGAGGAACTATGCTGCTGTTTCCAGCGATTGATTTATATGACCATAAGGTAGTACGGCTTCTGAAGGGCGACTACCAGAAGATGACAGTGTATAGCGAGGACCCGGTGGCGACAGCCCGGGGCATCGAGGCGGACGGCGGACGCTGGCTGCATCTCGTGGACCTCGAGGGCGCGAAGGACGGCACGACGCCGAACTTCGATGTGGTGGCGGCAATCTGCAATGAGACGAAGCTCCAGGTGGAGATCGGCGGTGGGATCCGCAGTCTCGAGATGATCGAGCGCTATCTGAATGCCGGTGTCGCGCGGGTCATCCTCGGCACGAAGGCCGTGACGGATGAGGATTTCCTGCGGGATGCGGTGGGGCGCTGGGGCGAGCGGATCGCCGTGGGCGTCGATGCGAAGGATGGCCGGGTGGCCGTCAAGGGCTGGGTCGAGGTCCTCGATGTCGATATGTTCGACTTCCTGTGGAAGCTGCGAAGCCTCGGTGTGAAGACCGCGATCGTCACGGATATCTCGAAGGACGGCGCGATGAAGGGCACGAATCTGCCGTTGTATGAGCGCCTGAGCCGGCTTGACGGCATCGACATCACCGCGTCCGGCGGCGTGTCGACGCTCGAGGACATCCGGGCACTCCGCGACATGGGGCTCTATGGCGCGATTCTCGGCAAGGCGATGTACAACGGCGCCATCAAGCTGAAGGATGCGCTGGACGTCGCACGCGGATGATGTGTCGGGCAGTAGGGATGCTTTGGCAGGCGACATCGGGAGATCGGTGAAGTCTTGCTGACAGAACGCAGCGGACGGTGCCTGTGAAAGTGCATTGGCCGAAGGCAGATGATGAGGTAACAGAGATGATTACGAAACGAATTATTCCGTGCCTGGATGTGCGCGACGGGCGCGTGGTGAAGGGCGTCAATTTCGAGGGACTGCGCGATGTGAGCAGCCCGGTGGAGCTCGGGAAATACTACAGTGATGCGGGCGCGGATGAGCTCGTGTTTTATGACATCACCGCGAGCTTCGAGGGGCGGAAGCTCTTCACGGACATCCTGACCGAGGTCGCGCGGCAGATTTTTATCCCGCTCACCGTCGGTGGCGGCATCAACACGGTCGATGATTTCGATCGCGTGCTGAAGTGCGGTGCCGATAAGGTGTCAGTGAATTCGGGCGCGATCAGGAATCCGGATCTCATCAACGCAGCGGCCGAGAAGTACGGCAATCAGTGCGTGGTGCTCTCGGTGGATGCGAAGCGCGTGGACGGAAGCTATCATGTCTTCCTGAACGGCGGCCGCATCGATACTGGCATGGATGCACTCGAGTGGATCCGGGATGGCGTGAAACGTGGTGCGGGTGAGGTCGTGCTGAACTCGATCGACACCGACGGGGTGAAGCAGGGCTTCGACCTCGAGATGCTCGCGGCGGTGAATCAGCTCGTGAAGGTGCCGGTCATCGCATCCGGCGGTGCCGGCTCCATCGAGGATTTCGTGACACTGTTTCACGAGATTCCGGACATCTCTGCCGGCCTCGCCGCCTCGATCTTCCACTTCGGTGAGGTGAAAATCGAAGACCTGAAGGCGAGACTCCAGGCGGAAGGCATCCCGGTCAGACGTTGATTCACAGTAAAGATGGGGGCACATTTTGAAGTGTACATTCAGAGTGTTGCTTCCATTTTTTACGTTCTATAGTACAATGTTGACAGCGTATCACAGATGAGGAGAGGGCAGGAATGGCAGTCGAAACATTTGATATTGAGAAGGTGAAGTTTGACGAGAAGGGGCTGGTGCCGTGCATCGTGCAGGATGTCGAGACAAAGCGCGTG
Source organism: Oribacterium sp. HCP3S3_B9 (assembly GCF_052064255.1). Lineage (NCBI taxonomy): Bacteria > Bacillati > Bacillota > Clostridia > Lachnospirales > Lachnospiraceae > Oribacterium > Oribacterium sp. HCP3S3_B9. The sequence continues at coordinate 44,805 of NZ_JBQHVY010000020.1, read as the reverse complement.
CTGACGCTGGCGTACATGAACCGGGAGTCGCTGGGCATCACGCTGGAGAAGGGGCTTACCTGTTTCTGGTCCCGCTCGCGGCAGGAGCTCTGGCTGAAGGGCGCGACGAGCGGAAACTACCAGCACATCGTGACGATGGAAGCGGACTGTGACCGTGACGCGATTCTCGTGCAGGTCCGGAAGGATGGCCCGGCGTGCCACCGCGGGAATGACAGCTGTTTCGATGATTCTTTATATAAAGAATGGGCGGAGAACCGGTCGAAAGATAAGCCGCTCGGGAAGTGAAGAGCTGACGCCAGAGGCATTGGCCGAAGAACATGAGATGTGGGGAAGAAGAGATGGATTCAAAAGACGAGCGAATGGATATATATGACAGCGAGAAGCGCCGGACGGGCCGTGTCGTGCCGCGTAGCAGCTTCCTGCAGGCGGGCGAGTTCATGCTCTACGTGCTGGCGCTGATCGAGCGGCCGTCGGACGGGCGTTTTCTCATCACGCAGCGTGCGCGCACGAAGAAGTGGGCGGCGGGGGCCTGGGAGATTTCCGGTGGCGGGGCGCTGGCAGGCGAGGACAGCTTCACCGCGGTGACGCGCGAGGTGCGCGAGGAGACCGGACTCGATATTTCAGCGGTGCCGGCGGTGATGCGGACGCCGATCTACGGGTACCGCAACGAGGACCTGAAGCGCGGCGACAACTATTTCGTCGATATCTATCACGTGAAGCTGGAGTTCGCGGAAGCGGACGTGACGATCGAGCAGTCGGAGGCCATCGACTTCCGCATGGCGACGATGGACGAGATCCGCGCGCTGCACGAGGCGGATGAATTCCTGCATTATAAGCGGATTCAGGAAGCACTCGCGGCGGAGAAGAAGGTGACGCAGGCATGATGCCTGGTTTTTGAAGGAAACGTGCCTGCGGTTCATGATGGTGAATTTCGGGAGTGTAGGCATGTTCTGCGGTATTTTCAGGTATCATGCCTGCCAGGCGAGTACCAAGGGGCAAAATCTGTGGGAGAACGAAGAGCTGTACATGGAAGAGTTTATCAAGGAAAAGAAAACAGTTTATAAAACGCGGGACCCGCTCGGGCAGTCGATCGAGGTCTGTGAGGGGCTCTACAACGAGGAACACATGCGGCTGCTGCTCGTCGATGGGGCGATGCAGTCGGCGCAGTACCTGGATCCGCTGCGTCCGGATGAGCTCGCGTTCGAGTATATGCGCGAGTTCGAGTGGGCGTTCCGCCTGCATCCGTCGGCGCAGCGGGTACTGCTGATCGGGGGCGGCGGCTTTGCCTACCCTCGGTTTTTTCTGAAGCAGTATCCGGAGAAGTCGATCGACGTGGTGGAGCTTAGCCCGACGATCGTCGAGGTCGCGCGGGATTATTTCGGTCTGCGCGCGCTGGAGGCACAGTATTCGGACCGACTCCGCGTCATCGTCGGCGACGGCCACCGATATCTGGAAAAACTGTCCGCAACCTTTGCCGCTACGGATGCGTCTGTGAGGGTGGCCAATGCAGGCGACCGCGAGGCTCATACCGCTGCGGAGGAAGATTCACTCCGCTACGACGCCATCCTGAACGATGCATATATCGGCTATAAGTCGAGCGCATCCATGCAGGCGTCGGCGCAGCTGTTCCACCAGTGCCTCACGGATGGTGGCCTCTACGCCGCCAATATGGTGACGGCGCTTCGTGGCCTCCACTCGATTCAGATGCGCCGTGAGCGGAAGAATTTTCAGAAGGTGTTCGCATACACCTTTCTCATGCAGTGCGACGACGAGATCAGTCTATTCGTGCCGCAGAACAACATTTTCTTCGCTTCGGATACGGCATTTGAGATGTGACAGGAGTTCTCATGGGAAACTTAAAAGCAAATTATCATACGCATACCACCTTCTGTGATGGCTCCGACGCGGCGGAGGCCGTGGTGCAGGAGGCGCTTCGAAAGGGATTCACGCATCTCGGCTTCAGCGGGCATATGGACCCGGGCGTCTCGATGGACTACGCGGCCTACGCACAGGAAATCTGCCGTCTGCAGGTGGCGTACCGCGACCGAATCGATATCCTCCGAGGTGCGGAGCTGGACAATGTCTACGACCCGTCCTGTGTGACCGGTGCGGAGGTGCCCGACAGCGCGGGGGCGCTGCCCGACGCCCTGGGGACTTCTGCGGGTGAAGCTTTCGGTGCGGAATACACCATCGGCTCGACGCATTTCGTGCCGGTGCCGGGCTCTTCTGTGTGGTCGACACCGGCTGCCTTCGGGACGCACCGTGAGGGCTCCGAAAACTGGGATCTGATCGGCGTGGATGGAGACATTGGCATGCTCCATGACCAGTGCAGGCAGTACTATGGCGGCGACTTCTACGCCCTGTCCGCGGACTACTACCGCTTCGAGGCGATGGTGGCGACACGGCTGCACCCGACGTTTATCGGGCACTTCGATCTGATCACGCGCTTCAATGATCTCTCGCGCGCAGATGGTGGCCACTTCCTCGATGAGATGAGTGAGCGTTACCTTCTGCCGGCGCGGCGAGCCATGGAGGCGCTCGTGCCGTACGGGCTGCCGTTTGAAATCAACTGCGGCGCAGTGAACCGCGGGCGGAAGAGGGAACTGTATCCACGACCGGAGCTGCTTCGGCATCTCCATGCGCTCGGCGGAGAGATCCTGATCTCCGCGGATGCGCATCAGAAGGAGCTGCTCGACGGCGGCTTCGAGGAGGCGATGGAGCTCGCACGCTGGGCAGGGTTCACGCACACAAACCTCCTCGTGCGTGCGGTGGGCGCCGATGATGCTTCTCGACCTGCGAAGAATACGAAGCCGGATGCGGGAGGAACACTGTACTGGCGGACGGCAGCATTTTGTCCAAAATTCATTTAGTTTCTGCTTGATATATTTATATCAAGGATGTAGACTTGTATACAACTCAACAAGATGAATAACTTTGATAGGGTAAAAGTTGATTCAAGGAGGATGTTACATGGAACTGGTGAATCGGACAATCGCAGACTGTCTGAGAACGATGGCGGAGAAATATCCGGATCATATTGCACTCGAGCAGGCAGAATGGACCTGTACGTTTCGTGAACTCGATGAAATTACAGATGCCTATGCCGGACGCTTGATGAATCAGTATGGTGTGAAAAAGGGACAGCACATCGGTATCTGGAGTGTGAATACCCCTAGCTTCGTGTTCACGGCGCTTGCACTTGCAAAAATCGGTGCGGTGGTCTGCACATATAATACCTATTATCGTGTAGAAGAGATGAGCAGTATTCTTCACCAGTCCGATGTTGAACTCCTGTTTTATGGTAGTGGCTGTAAGGATACAGTATATGATGACCTGATCCCGGACATTAAGCGCCGTACACCGTCAGTGAAACACTTTTATCATATTGACGAAAAGGAAGGCGGCATCTGGATGTCGCTCGACAGCTTTTCGGAGAACGAGAAGAGTGCGGAGACGATCCAGCAGGTGCGGGATGCAGAAAAGCAGGTAGATACACAGGATCCTGTGTTTATCATTTTTACATCCGGAACCACCGAAATGCCGAAGGGCGTCGTGCTGACACACTATAGCGTCATCAACGATGCACTGCATACGAAGCATTATATGCGCTGGACAGAAGAAGATAAGATGTGTGTTTCGGCTCCGATGTTCCACTGCTTCGGCCTGATCACGGCACTTGTCGGCTGTGTAACCACCGGCTTTACGATGCATCTGCTTCCGTATTTCCGTACAGCGACCGTATGGAGAGCGATTACAGAGTATCACTGTACCATTATGATCGGTGTACCGAGTATGTATCTGGCACTGATTCATAAGAGTGAATATGCTGATCTGAACGGAGAGAGTCTGAAGTCTGGTGTCGTTGGAGGATCGCCGCTGCCACCGGATGAGTATGAAGAAATCAGTGCACGTTTTTCGAATATGCATTTGCAGCCTTCGTTTGGTATGACGGAGATGTCAGCTGCGGTATCGTTCGCCGGATGGGATGACCCGATTGAAAAGAAGGCGGTGACCGTCGGACGACTTATGGAGGATGTAGAAGGACGAATCGTTGATCCGGAATCCGGAAAAGTTCTGGGACCGAACCAGCGTGGCGAGATCCAGTTCCGTGGCTTCAATGTCATGAAGGAATACTATAAGCGTCCGGATAAAACCGCGGAAGCGTTTACCGCTGATGGGTGGTTCCGCTCGGGAGATATCGGCTATTTCAATGATGAAGAGGAGCTGTGTATCACCGGTCGCCTGAAAGATATGATCATTCGTGGTGGTGAAAATATTTCGCCGATGGAAATCGAAGAAGTGATTTTACGTTCCGGTATGGTAGAGAACGTAAAGGTCGTTGGTGTGCCATCGAAATTCCGTCAGGAAGAAGTGGCCGCCTGCGTGATTCCGAAAAACGGAAATATACTGAATATGGAAAGCTTTTATGCCTTCCTGAAGCCACGTATTGCGTCCTATAAAGTTCCGAAGTTTGTGCTTAGCTTTCATGAATTTCCGATGACCGCGTCTGGGAAGATCGATATCGCTGAAATCAAGCATCAGGCCATCGAACTGACGAAGACGCCGAATGAGCGGTGCTATGTCAATGCATAAGGCGAAGCATCATCACTCCGCGGGCGCGGTTTAAGATCGTCTGGCGATGATGAAAAGGCAGAAGCATTGGCCGCAGGCAGAAGATGATTCATTTTAAAACAGGCGATGTGAGGTTGATATATGAAGAAAATGGATGAAGCATTTTATAAAAAGGTGATGGATTATCGAAATTCCGAGAATAATCCTTATGGTCAGCTGCTGCAGCTGCGTGTCGTTGATATCAAAGAAGGATATGGTCGGGTAGAAATCGATCTTCATCATGAGCTCATGAATTCTGTTGGTATCGTGCATGGGGGACTTCTGTTCTCCATCGCGGATTCTGCAAGCGGTGCCGCTGCAGCTTCCAGGGGAACGAAGAGCGTGACGCTGAGTGGCGGCTTGAATATTATTCGTAAGAGCGTAGGCTTTCAAAAGCTGATTGCGGAAGCCTATGTGGTACAGAATGGCGGAACGATTTCCGTGTACGACACGAAGATTCATAACGAGAATGGTGATCTGATTGCAGAAGGCATGTATACCTACTTCGATCTGCATCGCCCACTGTTTGAAGATGAGGAAAGTACATCCGAATCTCCGGAAGGTTCTGAGAAGAAATAAAACGATAGAACCGTATGGATACATCCGAGAGGGAGGACAGACGCTTTACTTATCCTACTAATTTGGTATACTATAAAACGGGTTTACCAGCAATGAAGGATATCAAATGAATAATAAAATAAATCTGAATCAGATAGCAGCGATAAAAACCATGAATAGTGACGAGATCTATGAAGAAATCCGAAAGCAGATCATCGATCTGAGCTATGAGCCCGGGCAAATGCTGAGCGAGAACCAGATGGTAGAGCAGTATAAAGTCTCCCGTACGGTGATACGTGCTGCTTTTTCCAGACTTCAGCAGACAGGATTTCTGGAAGTATATCCGCAGCGAGGTACCTTCGTTTCACTGATTAATCTGAATTATATTGCGGATCTTCTGATGCTGCGAACGGCCATCGAAAAAGAAGTCATCTTCGAGCTGATATCCTATTTGTCAGACGAGAGACTGAATGCATTGATTGAGAAGCTTGAAGAGAATATGATGAAGCAGGAATTATGCTCTCATGAAATCGACTACCATGGTAACTTCCCGAGGTTGGACAATGAATTTCATGAGGCGATGATCCAGTCTGTACGAAGAGAGTCGCTGGTTGCACTACTTGGCCCGTACATGGGGCACATCGCGCGGTGGAGAAACTTTGACGTTTCCTTCGATAATCGTATTCCTGAACTTATAAAGGAACATCGACATATTCTGGAGGCAGTAAAAAGTAAAGATATTTTTCTGGCACAGAAAGCACTGGCAGAGCATCTGGAAACCATCACGACGATCGCAGATCGTGCGATGAAGGAGTATCCATCCTACTTTATACGACAGTAATATTTAAAGCGTACTGACATGAATCCCCAAACGGATGAATTTACGTAATGTAAACCATCTCTTTGGGATTTTTTTTATATTGAAGCGTAGAATCGTTATGAAGTTGATCAATAGTCATCATTGAAACTTGAAAAAGAAACGTTGGGTAAAAATACAAGTTTAAAAATTAACAAATTTTCGAAATATTATCAGTTAAATGCACAAAACAGGAAACACCATGCAGATTACTATTTACATAATGCACAAGCCTTGATAGAATAATAACAATGTATTTTGTCCTTTTGATATTCACTAGTATACAAGTAGACAAAAGAACAAGATTACATAAGGAGGGACAATGTTTACATTAGGCGTTGATATAGGATCAACAACTGCGAAAGCGGTTATCCTTCAGGATGGAAAAGATATCGTAGCATCTTCGATTATCGTAGCGACGGTTGGTACCAGTGGTGTCCAGCGAGCAGTAGAGGATGTTCTGAAACAGACAAATTTAACATTATCGGATATAGAAGCAACGGTTGCCACCGGATACGGACGGCAGACCTATGACGATGCGGATTATCAGGTCAGCGAGTTGAGCTGCCATGCCATCGGAGCACACTTTGTATTTCCTTCTGTTCGAACCGTGATTGACATCGGTGGTCAGGATGCGAAGGTGCTCGCACTGAATGAGCAGGGACAGCTCGATAACTTTGTTATGAACGATAAGTGCGCAGCAGGCACCGGTCGTTTCCTGGATGTCATGGCGAACATCCTGAACCTGAAGATCGATGATCTCGAGGTGGAAGCGGCGAAGGCGCAGCATCCGGCACAGATTTCCAGTACCTGTACCGTATTTGCAGAATCTGAGGTGATCTCACAGCTTGCAAACGGAACAGATATTGCGGATGTGGTGGCAGGTATCTGTAACTCCGTTGCCACCAGAGTGGCGTCTCTTGCAAGACGCGTCGGCATCCGCGAAGAGGTCTGTATGACCGGCGGCGTGGCCAATAACGGCGGCGTACGACATGCACTCGAGCATGAGCTTGGTGTCACGATCGCATATGACGAGAAAGCACAGCTTATGGGAGCTTTAGGCGCTTCTATTTATGCTTTTAAAAATCTTTAAATAAATAAAGGAGGTTTTATCTATGGGAGAGGAAATCAAGAAACAGAGACCGGCACCAGATCCAAATTCTGCGAAGGTACTGCTGAGAAACATCGCAGCAGCTGCATATGATAATGCAGTCGAAGCGAAAAAGCGTGGCGAGTTAGTCGGCTGGTGCTCGAGTAACTTCCCGGTAGAAATTCCGGAGACGTTAGGGCTTACCGTTTGCTACCCGGAGAACCAGGCAGCTGGTATAGCAGCCAGAGGCGGCGGAGAGAGAATGTGCTCCGAGGCAGAGAGCGAAGGCTACAGCAACGATATCTGCGCATATGCCCGTATCTCGCTGGCATACATGAAACTGAAGAGTGCACCTGAGCAGGATATGCCGCTTCCGGATTATGTACTCTGCGCAAACAATATCTGTAACTGTATGATCAAGTGGTATGAGAATATCGCGAAGGAACTCAATATTCCGATGATCATGATTGATATTCCGTTCAACCCGGATTATGAAGTATCCGAGGCTGAGATCGATTACATCGAGGGACAGATGTGGGATGCCATTCATCAGCTTGAGGGAATCACCGGTCATAAGTGGAGCGATGAGAAGTTCAAGCAGGTACAGGAGATTTCTGGAAAAGCAAGTAAGGCATGGCTCGATGCCACCGCAACAGCAAAGTATGTTCCATCACCATTTAATGGCTTCGATCTCTTAAATCACATGGCGGTTATGGTTACCGCAAGAGGTAAGGAAGAAGCAGCCAAGGCGATGGCAACTCTGAACAGAGAGTATGAGGAGAACCACGTAAACGGAACTTCTACTTTCCGTGCAGAAGAGAAGTACAGAATCATGTTTGAGGGTATCGCCTGCTGGCCATGGCTGAGAGCAACCTCCAGCGGTCTGAAGAACCGTGGCATCAACATGGTTACCACCATTTATGCAGATGCCTTCGGATTCATCTATAAGGACTTCAGAGATATGTGCAGAGCATACGCAGAGGTACCGAACTGCATGAATCTTGAGCATGCAAGAGATAAGAGAATCCGTCTCTGCAAGGCAGATTCAGTAGAAGGCTTACTGGTACACACCAACCGTTCATGTAAGCTCTGGTCCGGATTCATGCCGGAGATGTCACGTCAGATCGGTGAAGCATGCGGTATTCCGGTTGTTTCCTTCGATGGTGATCAGGCCGATCCGAGAAACTTCTCTGAGGCACAGTACGATACGAGAGTTCAGGGACTGATGGAAATCATGGATACAAATAAGGAGGCGAAGTAATTATGACATCAAGTGAAATTTTTGCGAAGCTTCATGAAGTGGCTTCCAATCCGAGAAAGCAGCTCGATCAGTATCTTGCAGAAGGTAAGAAGGTGGTCGCGGTTACCTACTATACACCGAATGAAATCATCCATTCGATGGGCCTCGTTCCGATGGGTGTATGGGGCGCAGACGTTCAGATCAATCAGGCGAAGAAGTACTTCCCTGCATTTATCTGCTCTATCATGCAGTCGATCCTCGAGCTTGGAATCAACGGTGAGTACAAGGGCATTTCTGCGATCGTCATTCCTTCGCTCTGCGATTCACTGAAGTGCATCGGTCAGAACTGGAAGTACGCCGTAAAGGATATTCCGTTTATCCCGATGACCTATCCGCAGAACAGAAAGCCGGAGTATGGCAAGCGCTTTACGAAGGCCGGCTATGAGCGAGTGGTTTCTGACCTCGAAGCTATCACAGGTGCGCATTTCTCAACCGCAAGCCTGGCAAACTCAAATCATATCTACAACGAGCATAATGCAGTGATGCGTGAGTTCGCGGAAGTAGCATCTGAGTATAAGATGACGGCACAGGAGAGATCCGATGTATTTAAGAGTGCATGGTTCATGCTTCCGGAAGAGCATACCGCTCTTGTAAAGGAGCTGATTGCAGAGCTTAAGCAGGGTCCGAAGGATGAGCGTAAGGTAAGAGTTCTTGTAAGTGGAATTCTTGCAGATGCGCCACAGCTCCTCGAGATCTTCGAGAAGTACGGCATCAAGATTGCATTTGATGATGTATGTAACGAGTCCAGACAGTATAAGGTAGACGTTCCTGAGACAGTTCAGAATGCGATGGACGGTCTCGTTGAGAAGTACTGTGCGATGGATGATGACACACTTCTTTATGATTCGAAGAAGTCCAGAGTCGATTACATCGTGGATCAGGCGAAGAAGCATAACGCAGACGGTGTCATCGTACTGATGACAAAGTTCTGTGATCCGGAAGAGTTTGACTATGTTCCGATCAAGAGAGCCTGCGAGGCTGCCGGACTTCATCAGGTAAATATCGAGGTTGACCGTCAGATGGTGAACTACGAGCAGGCTGCAACACAGTTAGAGGCGTTCAGCGAGTTATTCTGATGTAAGCAAGTACTCGTCGGGTGCATGTCCATGCACCCGCATGAGTGCCGTGCATAGCATAAGAAATTCGAAAGGCGGTTTCTTATGTTTATAAAGTTTTATAAAGCACTTTTTAGGAGGAAGTAGTAATGGGAAGCAGTAAAAAAGAGAGTCGCCTGGCCATCGAAATCGGCGTAGCATTCGTATGGTTCACGACACAGTTTGGTGGTGGTTTCGCATCAGGTAACCAGCTAAGACAGTATTTCGTACAGTTTGGTAACTGGGCATTCTTAACCTGCCTGATTTCACAGTTAATCGGTGCATTCTATCAGTGGTATGCACTTCGTTATGCGAAGAGACACAATGTATATGACTACAGAAGCTACAACAACAGCTTTTATGGCAAGTATTCACCGATTTTCTCAAACCTGTACGAGCTTGTATATGTCGTAACCCTTTGCGTAGCACCTGCAGCAGCATTCGCAACCGGTGTTGAGACCATGAAGGCATCCTTCGGTGTGAATCACTGGGTTGGTACCGCATTCGTAGGTATCTTCATTTTCATCGTTGCTGTTTATGGAACAAACGTTGTTCGTAAGGTTGCATCGGTTCTTTCCATCGCCATCGTAGCAGGTCTGTTCCTGGTTTATATTCCGAACATCGCTGTACAGTGGGGTGACATCCAGGCAAACATCGCAGCAAGCGCAGCTGCACCGGCACCGATGAGCAAGGCTTTATGGCTGAGTATTGTTTACTCTGCATTCCAGCTTGCATCTCTGGGCCTTCTTGTTCAGCATGCAGCACCGTTTGAGGAGCCGGATGATGCGAAGGCTTCGATGACCATCGGTTTCTTCGTCAATGGTCTGATCTGCATCATGGCCGTTCTCGGTCTTACCGCTATTACAAACGATCCGAACTTCGCTAAGGAGTCCATCCCTCTGATGATCCTCGTGAACAAGGGACCGGCACCAGACGTTCTTCGTCCGATCATTTCGATCCTGATCATCCTCGGCTCTGTATCCACTGCCGTAAACATGATCGCTGGTATGTCCAACCGTGTATGTAAGGGCCTCAACCCGAACTTCGATCCGACTGCAAAGCCTGGTAAGGATGTTATCATCGTAACCCTGATCTGTACCGTGGTTGCATTTGCAATCGCACAGCTTGGTCTTAATAAGATTGTAGCCGTAGGTTACAAGTACCTCGGATACCTCACCATCCCTGTAATCATCATCCCATATGTAATCCATATGATCGTTACAAAGTTCGATTCTCTTCCACTGGAGAATGAAAATAAGTAATTGAATAAAAACTATAATTTTAAAAGGAGAATATGACTATGAGCAAGTTACTTGAAGGCGTAAGAGTTGTAGAGCTTGCGAACTTTATCGCAGCAGCTACAGCAGGAAGATTCCTCGCCGATTGTGGCGCCGATGTCATCAAGATCGAAGCTCCAAATGGAGATCCGCTTCGTTACACAGCACCATCCGAGGGTAGACCTCTCGACTGGCTGGAGAATACAACCTGGGAGCTGGAGAATGCAAACAAGAGAGAGGCATCCATCAACCTGAAGTCCCCGGAAGGTATGGAAGCATTCTATAAGCTGCTTGGAACAGCTGATGTACTGATCACAAACTGGAGAATTCAGGCTCTTGAGAAGCTTGGCCTCGACTATGACCACCTGAAGGAGAAGTTCCCGAAGCTGGTTTATGCGATCTGCACAGGCTATGGTGAAAAGGGTCCGGACAAGGATCTTCCAGGATTTGACTTCACCGCATTCTTCGCACGTGGTGGATATCTTCACTCCTTACATCAGGGCAGTGACCGTCCGATGAATGTTGTTCCTGGCCTCGGCGATCATAACGTAGGTATGAACCTTGCGGCTGGTATCCTCGCTGCACTTTATCATGCAAAGGTTACCGGACAGGGTGAGAAGGTAGAGACCTCCCTTTTCGAGACCTCCGTTTACAACATGGGTATGATGGTACAGGCTGCAAACTATGATGGCATCGCAAGAAAGTATCCGATCGATGCACGTAATGCAGCAAACCCGGTAAACAACTGCTTCAAGACCAGTGATGGCCGTTATATTCAGCTCTGCACACCGGATTACAATACCTACTATGAGAGAGTTATGCGCTCCATCGGTCGTGAGGACCTGATCGGCAATGCTGACTTCTTCCCGATTCTTGATTGCCAGAAGAACGGAAAGACCCAGGAGGTATACGACATCGTGACCACTGAGTTTGCGAAGTATACGAAGGACGAGATGGCACACAATCTTACTGAGAATGATGTTCCGTTCGGCCTCGCACAGAGCTGGGAGGAAATCCTTCAGGATAAGCAGGCAGAGGCAAATAATTGCTTCTATGATATGACCTTCCGTACAGGTAACACCAGAAGACTCGTACGTCTCCCGGTTAAGTTCACCAACATGGGCACACCGGATTACAACAGAGCTCCTGATCTCGGTGAGCAGGGCCCAGAGGTTCTGAAGGAGTTAGGTTATACCGACGAAGATATCAAGAGAATGCTTGAGAGCAAGGCTCTGTATATTCGCGATAACAAATAACAATTATATAAGGGCAATGATGCTTAGACCTAGACGCCTAACCGGTCATTGCCCGACTTTTTATGAAGGAGGAATACGAATGGTTCTTTCAGAAAAATACGAGATGCTGAGAAAAAATTTCCGTAATTTTGCTGAGACGGAATTCACGAAGGAAATTCAGGATCGACTGGATGCTACAGGTGAGTTCGATTTTGAGCTCTATGCGAAGATGGCGAAGTATGGATTCACTGGTGTCAAGATTCCTAGAGAGTATGGCGGACAGGGTGGTGATACCCTTACCTATATGCTGATGGGTGAGGAGTTCGCAAGAGTAATGCCAGTTGCAACCATCTATGTAAACACACCGAACTCTCTTGGTGCTGGTCCTGTTCTTATGTGTGGAACAGAGGAGCAGAAGCAGGCGATTCTTCCAGACGTTGCGGCTGGTAAGAAGAATATCGTTTTCGCTTTAACTGAGCCGGGTGCAGGTTCTGATGCAGGAAGCCTTCAGACCTACGCAGTTGAGGATGGCGATGATTTTATCATCAACGGACGTAAGTGCTTCATTTCCGGTGCACCGTTTGCAGATTATGCTGTTGTATATGCAAAGACTGATCGTACACAGAAGGGAAGCAAGGGCATCTCTATGTTTATCGTCGATATGAAGCTTCCGGGTATCAGCACCGGTAAGCCAGAGGCGAAGATGGGTATCGGCGGTTATCCGACCTCAGATATCAGCTTTGATAATGTTCGCGTAAACAAGAAGTGGTTACTTGGACCGAAGGATAAGGGATTCCAGACCGCGATGAAGACCTTAAATGGTGGACGTCTCGGTGTTGCTGCTCAGTCACTGGGTCTCGCTCAGGGCTGTCTCGAGGAAGCGATTAAGTATTCGAAGGAAAGAGTACAGTTTGGACGTCCGATCGCAAAGAATCAGGCCATCAGCTTCATGCTCGCTGATATGGCAACCGAGATCGAGGCTGCAAGATGCATGATCTATACTGCTGCACAGGAGATGGACGCGAATGATCCTAACACCCCTATGAAGTGTGCGATGTGTAAGTTATATGCTGCTGAGATGGCAAACAGAGTGGCTTATAAGGCACTGCAGATCTTCGGCGGATATGGCTACATCAAGGAGTACAAGATCGAGAGAATGTACCGTGATGCCAGAATCTTCAGTATCTATGAGGGAACCAGCCAGGTACAGCAGATGGTTATTTCTGGTGCACTTTTACATTGATGGGAGGAATCGAACATGAGAATTTTTGTTTGCGTTAAGCAGGTTCCGGATACATCGGGAAAGGTTGCAGTAAATGCAAATGGTACATTGGATCGTGCATCTATGGCAACTATCACCAATCCGGATGATATGAATGCAGTTGAGGCAGCTCTCCAGTTAAAGGATGCTACCGGTTGTCAGGTAACCGTTGTTACCATGGGACCACCTCCAGCAGCGAAGATGTTACGTGAGCTGATCGCAATGGGCGCAGATGATGGCGTACTGATTTCTGCAAGAGAGTTCGGTGGTTCCGATACTTTCGCAACATCCCAGATCATCGCCGGCGCACTCCATCATATGGGTATCGGTAAGGATGACCTGATTTTCTGTGGAAGACAGGCAATCGACGGTGATACCGCACAGGTTGGCCCACAGATCGCAGAGAAGCTCCACCTTCCGCAGGTTACCTACGCAGCCGACATCAAGAAGGATGGCGATGTCCTCGTTGTCAAGAGAATGCTCGAGGATGGCTATATGCAGGTTGAGGTACAGACACCATGTCTCATCACCTGCATCAAGGAGCTGAACACACCGAGATATATGACCGTAAAGGGCATCTTCGACTGCTTCGATAAGCCGATCACGGTTCTCGATTACAATGCACTGAAGGATGAGCCGCTCATCGAGCCGGATACCATCGGCTTAAAGGGCTCCCCGACCAACATCTTCAAGTCATTCACACCGCCTCAGAAGGGGCAGGTTGAGATGATCGAAGGCAGTGCAGAAGAAGCGGCTGCAGCGCTTGCGTCGAAGCTTGCGAAGCAGCATGTAATCTGATGTCGTACACGAGTCGTACAGAAAGGAATAGATATGGCTTACAATAGTGCAAATATTGAAGAATTTCATGATATCTGGGTCTTCTGTGAGCAGCGTGACGGCAAGCTTCAGAACACAGATTTCGAGTTGATCAGCGAAGCAAGAAAGCTCGCAGATCAGAGAGGCTCAAAGCTCATCGGCGTATTACTCGGCCACAACGTAGAGGGTATCGCAAAGGAGCTCGGTGGCTATGGTGCAGATAAGGTGATCGTCTGTGATGATCCTTCCCTCGCCGTCTATACCACCGACGCCTACGCAAAGGTTCTCTGTGATGTCGTGATGGATAAGAAGCCGGAGGTTCTCCTCATCGGTGCTACGACCATCGGTCGTGATCTCGGACCTCGTTGCGCAGGTAGATTACATACCGGTTTAACCGCAGACTGTACACACCTTGATATCGATATGAACAACTATGTACAGTTCTTAAGAGATGCTTCGACGATCGACGTTGATTCTCAGAAGTTTGATATGGAAGATACCAACCTCAAGATGACACGTCCGGCATTCGGTGGTCACCTTATGGCAACCATCATCTGCCCGAGATTCAGACCTTGCATGTCTACAGTACGTCCAGGCGTTATGAAGAAGGCAGCGTTTGATCAGGCAAAGGCTGATCAGTGTGAGATCGAGATGTATCCGGTACAGATTTCCGAGGCTGATCTCAGAACCAAGGTTCTCGAGGTTGTGAAGTCTGCAAAGAAGACCGTTGATCTCGTAGGCGCGGATATCATCGTCGCTGTCGGTATGGGTATCAGTAAGGACGTCGAGAAGGGTAAGCAGCTCGCAGAGGAGCTTGCAGAGGCGCTCGGTGGCGGTGTCGTCGCTGGTTCCAGACCGACCGTTGAGAACGGCTGGCTGACAGAGGATCGTCAGGTTGGACAGACCGGTAAGACCGTTCATCCTAGAATTTATGTTGCACTTGGTATCTCCGGTGCAATTCAGCACAAGGCTGGTATGCAGGACTCCGATATGATTATCGCAGTCAACGCAAACGCCAATGCGCCGATCTTCGAAGTTGCAAACTACGGTATCGTCGGTGATCTTTACGAGGTCGTTCCGAAGATGATCGCAGCCATCAATGACGAAAAGGCAAAGAAGTAATTCGTAGAATACGTCGTTATCTTTTAGATCAATCTAGCGAAAGAGGGGCAGGTCGTTGGACCTGTCCCTCTTGCTTATTAAGACGGAATAAATAGGAAAAGCGCTGATCTGCGGGGTTGCAGGTCAGCGCTTGATTGCGATGATGTACAATTTATGAAACGAAGAATCTTCGTGATATCCGTACCGTTCGATAAAAAATCTGGCAAAATAGACACGGACTGCCTGGAGCGTGGGGAATCTTTCTGTGTATCAGGATGTGATAAATCGGTTCCGATACTGAGGCGACGTCTCCCGTAGGTGGGCGATGATCGGCTTCATGAGATCCACTACTTCATCGACATCCTCTAACGTCGTCTCCGGTCCGATCGTGAGGCGAAGGCTTCCGTAGGCGTCCTCATGGGCGATGCCGATGGCGGTCAGTACATGACTCGGCTCGAGGGAGCCGCTGGCGCAGGCGGAGCCGGCGCTGGCATAGATGTGCTTCTCGTTCAGGAGCAGCAGGAGCGTCTCGCCTTCGATATATTTGAAGCAGACGTTTACGTTATTCGGGAGACGATGCGTCGGATCCCCGTTCAGGCTGGTGTACGGAATCTCGTCAAGCAGGCGCTTTATGAGGTGGTCGCGGACGGCGCTTTCCTGCGTATTCACACCGCAGGCGAGCTCTGCAGCGCGTGCGAAGCCGACGATGCCGGCGACATTTTCCGTGCCGGCGCGACGCCCCCGCTCCTGTTCACCGCCATGCAGGAAGCTCGGAAGCTTCACGCCACGGCGCACATAGAGGAAGCCGACGCCCTTCGGGCCGTTCAGCTTGTGACTGCTCGCTGACATGAGGTCGACCTTCAGTTCATCGACATCGAGTGGGATATGGGCGTACGCCTGGACGGCATCCGTATGGAAGAGGATGCGCTGGCCGGTTTCCGCTGCATGCTTCTGAAGGCGCGCACCGATCTCTGCGATCGGCTCGAGGGTGCCGATTTCGTTGTTCGCCACCATGATGCTGACGAGCAGCGTATCCGGACGGATCGCCGCCATCACCGCATCCGGATCGACATGGCCCTCATGGTCGACCGGAAGATAGGTCACATCGAAGCCCCGCTTCTCGAGATACGCGCAGGTATGGAGGATCGCGTGATGCTCGATCTGGTCGGTGATGATATGACCGCACTTCATCGATGCTTTACTGCTGCACCGGTATTTCTGGTCGACTGCGGCTGCAGTAGCCTGCGGCTGCAGAGTTTTCGAAAGCTGTTCACGTCCAGCCTCGCATGTGCTGATCAGCGCCCAGTTGTCCGACTCGGTGCCGCCGCTCGTGAAGTAAATTTCAGATGGTTTCGCGCCGATGGTGGTCGCGATGGTACGACGACTGCGCTCGATCGCCGCCTTCGCGCGCTGGCCATAGGTGTAGACGGTGGAAGCATTGCCATACTCCGTGGTGAGGTAGGGCATCATCGCCTCCAGTGCTTCTTTCGAAAGCGGCGTGGTCGCCGCATGATCCATGTAATAATCCTTCATTCTGGCCTCTTCTAATCTAAGCCCTCGAGCGACAATGCATGTCGGAGGGTGATGTGGTTTTTATCTGCTTCGGATATATGCCCTCGGATGACATATGCAAATCGGAGGGCGATGCGTATGCTGATTTTCTTTAGAGAAATCCGTCTTCTGCCAGCTCATTATAAATCAAATCGAAGTCGATTTCACACTTTCCTTCGCTGATGCCGACTGGAATCTGATCGTGAAAACCATAGATGAAGATGTCGTCCTCTGCGAGATCCTTGAAATAATAGAGGATGATTTTCTGCCGTTCCGGGTCGATCAGCCAGTACTCGCGTACACCGGCGCTTTCGTACTTCAGTTTCTTGATTTCCTGGTCGTACTTCCGGTTCGATGGCGAGAGGATTTCCATGACGAGGTCCGGGGCACCATCGATGTAGCGGTACTGCAGCATTGACCTGTCACAGAAGAGGATGATGTCCGGGGAAATCAACGTCTGGTCGTCGCGGTCGAGGCGCACGCCGACATCCGAAACCATGACCTTACAGGGCGCTTTATGGCGATCGATGCAGGACCAGAGCTGACGGTAGATGCCCTGCATGATCAATACATGCGGAATCGACGGTTGCGACATCTCATAGATGTACCCATCGATGAGCTCAAAGCGCTTATCCTTCGGCAGTGATTCGAGATCTGAAATCGTAAAATTTCCCTGCAGTTTCTCTGCAGCGCTCTGATCACCATACCCGCCGGCGTACTCGCGCAGTGCCTGATCCGGAACGAGATTCGTATAGTGCACGGTGTTCCTGTGCGTCCGGTGGAACTGGGACGGGGCGAGCACCAGTGTCAGTCGCTCGATCGTCTCCAGCCGTGGAGCCTTCGTGTAGCCACCGAAAATCTTTCGTATCGTTCCGACCGGTACCCCGCTCAGCTCGGACAGCTTCTCGTAGCTGAAGCCCAGCTCGCGTCGTCGCGCACACATCTCTTCAAGCGTCATAGTGATGATCTCCCTTCGTTCGGATATTCGGGTATTCATAAATCTGGATAAACATATAATTCAGCTTCAGATATTCATATTATACTATGGAACGGATAAAATGGGTACTATAAGAATAATATACGAGCGGTATACGGATAGTTAATTACGGATTGTGAGCGGATACGGAGAAGAAACGGTAGGGGAAATGATACAGCATGACAGGAGAAGTCGGGACGCCCTGTAAGCCCCCCTTGACTTTTCTGTGGTCAGGAAATAAACTATAGAAAGTTTGATTTTCTTCCATATAATGTGGTGGAGGGTCAGACAGCCTATAGTGAATAAATACATGGAAGGTGTTCAGTAGTTCAGAATCGTTTCTCCTGAGAGAGTGACCGTGACACGCTGCGAGCGGTCTGAGAAATCTCTGATACGAATTTTCGCACTGGAGTTGTCCGGGGGAAGGCCTGCGTAAAGGCGCGGTGCTGGTAGTTCGGAACGTGGATGCGCGTTAAGCATAGTGAGTGCCTGTGGGTGAAGCTTCGTGACGATGTCGTGACGGAAGCATTGGCTACGGGAACAAGGGTGGTACCGCGATGATTCGTCCCTGTGTGTCGTAAGACATGCAGGGTTTTTTTTATCATGAAGGAGAGAAGAATGGATAATTCAAAGCTTGAAGAGTTGAAAAAGCTTGCGCAGGAGAGTATCCGCGAAGCGCAGGACACGAATGCACTGAATGATGTGCGTGTTCGTTTCCTTGGTAAGAAGGGTGAGATCACCTCGCTGCTGAAGTCCATGAAGGATCTGAGCGCAGAGGAGAAGCCGAAGTTCGGTCAGCTGGTCAATGCACTTCGCCAGCAGGTCGAGGAGGAGCTTCAGGAGCATATGACGGAGCTTCAGAAGAAGGCACGTGAGGCGAAGATGGCGGCCGAGACGATCGATGTGACGCTGCCGGCGAAGAAGATGCAGTATGGTCACGCGCATCCGAATACGAAGGCCCTTGAGGAGGTCGAGCGTATCTTCATCGGCATGGGCTATGAGGTCGTCGAGGGTCCGGAGGTTGAGTACGATGAGTACAACTTCGAGAAGCTGAACATCCCGAAGGGCCACCCGGCGAGAGACGAGCAGGATACCTTCTATATCGGAAACAATATCCTGCTTCGTACACAGACGTCGTCCGTACAGGCGCGTGTGATGGAGAAGGGCAAGCTTCCGATCCGTATGATCTGTCCGGGCCGTGTATTCCGTTCGGACGCCGTGGATGCTACCCACTCCCCGTCCTTCCATCAGATCGAGGGTCTCGTCATCGATAAGCACGTGACCTTCGCAGATCTGAAGGGCACCCTCGATACCTTCGCGAAGGAGATGTTCGGACCGGAGACGAAGACCAAGCTTCGTCCGCACCACTTCCCGTTCACGGAGCCGTCGGCAGAGGTCGATGTGAGTTGCTTCAAGTGCGGTGGCAAGGGCTGCCGTTTCTGTAAGGGTGAGGGCTGGATCGAGATCCTCGGCTGCGGTATGGTACACCCGCACGTACTCGAGATGTGCGGTATCGATCCGAACGAGTACCAGGGCTTCGCCTTCGGTGTGGGCCTCGAGCGTATCGCGCTGCTCAAGTATGAAATCGATGACATGCGTCTTCTCTATGAGAATGATACACGTTTTCTGAATCAGTTCTAAGAAGGGGAGGAAATAGCATGAATACATCCATGAACTGGATCAAGGAGTATGTTCCGGAGCTCGACTGTACACCGAAGGAGTGGACAGATGCCATGACGCTGACCGGTACGAAGGTCGAGACCTGCACCATTTTAAATAAGAACCTCGATAAGATCGTGACCGGACAGATCAAGTCCATCGAGCCGCATCCAGATGCGACGAAGCTTGTCATCTGCCAGGTCGATGTCGGTGCGTCCGAGCTCATTCAGATCGTGACTGGCGCGTCGAACATGAAAGTCGGCGATGTGGTGCCGGTCGTGCTCGACGGTGGTAAGGTCGCCGGCGGACATGACGGCGGTGCGCTTCCGGAGGATGGCATCGAGATCCATGCTGGTAAGCTGCGTGGCGTAGAATCCTACGGTATGATGTGCTCCATCGAGGAGCTCGGCTCCAGCCGTGAGTTCTATCCGGAGGCACCGGAGTCTGGTCTCTACATCTTCCCGGAGGGTACCGCGGTCGGCCAGGATGCGCCGACGCTGCTCGGACTGAACGATGCGATCCACGAGTATGAGATCACCTCGAACCGTGTGGACTGCTACAGTGTGATCGGTATCGCGCGTGAGGCAGCCGCAACCTTCGGCAAGCGCTTCCATATGCCGGCAGAGGAGAAGTCGGGCAATGCTGAGGATATCCACGATTACCTCAAGGTGTCCGTCGAGGATACGGATCTCTGTCCGCGTTATACCGCACGCATGGTGAAGAATATCCAGCTCGCACCATCACCGAAGTGGATGCAGATCCGCCTCGCGAGTGCCGGTATCCGTCCGATCAACAACATCGTCGACATCACGAACTATGTGATGCTCGAGTACGGTCAGCCGATGCACAGCTATGACTACGATAAGATCCGTGGCCACGAGATCATCGTGAAGCGTGCACAGGACGGTGACGAGTTCGAGACCCTCGACGGTCAGATGAGAACCCTCGATCACAGCATCCTGACGATCTGCGATGCAGAGGGCGCGATCGGCCTCGCCGGTATCATGGGCGGGGAGAACTCGAAGATCACCGACGATGTGAAGGCCATGGTCTTCGAGGCTGCGACCTTCGACGGTACCAACATCCGCTTAAGTGCTCGTAAGGTCGGCAACCGTACGGATGCGTCCGGCTACTTCGAGAAGGGCCTCGACCCGAACCTCGCAGAGTCTGCCATCAATCGTGCATGTGCCCTGATCGAGCAGCTCGGCGCCGGTGAGGTGGTCGGTGGTATCATCGACGTCTATCCGGTGAAGCGGGAGCCGTCGGTCGTAGTCTGCAAGGCGTCTGAGATCAATCACCTGATCGGCTTCGATCTCACGGCAGAGGAGATGAAGGCCTACCTCGAGAAGATCGAGCTCTCGACCGAGATCGGTGCGGATGGCGACACCCTGACCGTGACCGCGCCGACCTTCCGTCAGGATATCCACCGCATGTGTGACGTCGCGGAGGAGGTTCTCCGTTTCTACGGTTATGCGAATGTCTCCATGACCCTTCCATCGGGTGGCGATGTCGCCGGCGGACTGGCTCCGGACCTCGCGGTCAATGAGCGTGTACGTCACTACGCACAGGCGCTCGGCTATTCCCAGGCCTTCATGTACAGCTTCGAGTCTCCGAAGGTATATGATAAGCTCCTGTTCCCGGCCGATGCGATGGAGCGTCAGCAGGTGAAGATTCTGAACCCGCTCGGTGAGGACTTCTCGGTGATGCGTACGTCCAGCATGAACGGTATGCTGAGCTCACTCAGCACGAACTATAACCGTCGTAATCGTGATGCACGTCTCTATGAGATGGCGTCCATCTACATCCCGAAGTCTCTGCCGCTGACGGAGCTTCCGGATGAGCGTATGACGCTGACCCTCGGTGAGATCGGAGAGGGCGACTTCTTCACGATGAAGGGCGATGTCGAGGTGATCCTGAACCAGCTCGGCCTCACGGGCCGCTACCACTATGACGCAGCCGGCTGTGCGAAGCCGTTCCTGCACCCGGGCAGACGCGCAAATATCATTTACGGTGGTCATGTGATCGGTTACCTCGGTGAGGTTCACCCGGAGGTTCTCGAGAACTACGCGATCGGCGAGGCGGCGTATGTCGCGGTCGTCGATATGCCGGAGGTGTATCCGCTGGTCAATGATGACACCAAGTACGTTCCGCTGGCGAAGTTCCCGTCGGTAAGCCGTGACTTCTCGATGCTCGTGCCGCACGCCGTAACAGCTGGTCAGATCGAGGATATCCTCGTACAGCGCGCCGGTAAGCTCTGTGAGCGCGTCGAGCTCTTCGACGTATACGAGGGCGCACAGGTGCTCGCGGGCTTCAAGTCGATGGCCTACAAGGTGACCCTTCGTGCACAGGATCACACGCTCACCGACGATGAGATCGGAAGTGTCGTAAAGAAGATTCTGAACGGACTCGAGCGCCTCGGCGTAAGCCTTCGTTCGTAAAACATTTGAACACTAAAAAAGACTTCGGAGAAATCCGAAGTCTTTTTTGTTAAGATCAGATGCGAAGGTTTGCGCCCTTGAAGTCGCGCTCGAGTTCGCGCTTCTGCTGCTTCTTTGCGAGGTCTGCGCGCTTGTCGTAGAGCTTCTTGCCTCGGCAGAGGCCGATTTCGACCTTCACGAGGGAGCGGCGGAAGTAGACGCGGAGCGGGACGAGGGCGTAGCCGTCCTCCTTCAGCTTGCCGAGGATTTTATTGATCTCGGACTTATGGAGGAGGAGCTTGCGGTCGCGCAGCGGGTCCTTGTTAAAGATGTTGCCCTTCTCGTACGGATTCACATGCATGCCGTAGATGAAGACCTCTCCGTTTTTTATGTTGCAGAAGGATTCCTTGATAGAGCACTGGCCGAGGCGGAGGGACTTGACCTCTGTGCCCGCGAGCTCGATGCCGCACTCGAAGGTCTCATCCACGAAGTAGTCGTGGTAGGCCTTCTTGTTGTTTGCGATGAGCTTGGTGCCTTCTTCTTTTCCGTGATTTGCCATGATAGTACCTCTCTGCTTACTGATGAACAGTCCTAGTATGACAGGATTTTTACAGAATTTCAATCAACCTGTGGTTTCTCATGCCTCACTGTCTTCCGGGCCCAGGAGCTGGAAGTCGATGGTACGTGTGAGTTTGTCTGCATTGAGCACCCGTACACGGACGTGGTCACCGAGACGATAGGTACGGCCGGTACGTTCACCGACCAGCTCGTACTTGTCTTCGCGGAAGATGTAGTAGTCGGAGTCCATGAGGCGGACAGCGCACATGCCTTCGACGGTGTTCGGGAGCTGGACATAGATGCCGTAGTTTGTGACGCCGGAGATGACGCCGTCGAACTCCTCATCGATGTGGTGACGCATCCACTCGCATTCCTTCAGCTTGTCGGTCTCACGCTCCGCTTCGTCAGCGCGGCGCTCGAGGGTAGAAGAGCGGTCGGCGACGGCCGGGAGCAGGTTCTTATAGTGCTCGAGGCGGCGCTTGTCGAGCTCACCGCGGAGGTCCTCCTTGATGATCCGGTGGATCTGGAGGTCCGGATAGCGTCGGATCGGAGAGGTGAAGTGACAGTAGTACTTCGCCGCGAGGCCGAAGTGACCGGAGCACTCGGTGGAGTAGCGGGCCTGCTTGAGGGAGCGGAGGGTCATCGTCTTGATGATCGGCTCCTCCGGGGTGCCGACGATGGCATCGAGGAGCTTCTGCACCTCCTTCGGGCGGATGCTCTCGTCATCGCGGATGCGGATGAAGTGGCCGAAGCTCTCGATGGCGAGGCTGAGCTGCTGGAACTTCTCGGCATCCGGCTTCTCGTGTACACGGAAGACGAACGGAACCTGCTGCCAGAAGAAGTCCTCGGCGACGGTTTCGTTGGCCGCGAGCATGAAGTCCTCGATCAGCATGTGGGCTTCGTTACGCTCGTACGGGTGAATGTCGGTGACGTGGCCCTGTGCATCGAGGATGATCTTCGTCTCCGGGAAGTCGAAGTCGATGCCACCACGCTCGTAGCGGCGCTTGCGGAGGAGCTGAGACAGCTCGTACATGCGCTCGAGCAGTGGCTTATACGGCAGGTAGGAGGCGATGTCCTCGCCGTTCGTGAGCTCCGTGTTCGTGAGGATCGCGTGCACGCCGCTGTAGCTCATGCGCTTGTCGGAGCGGATGACGGACTCACAGATCTCGTGGTTCAGAATCCTGCCGCTGGCGTCGATGTCCATGACGCAGGAGAGGGTCAGGCGATCCTCCTCCGGGTTCAGGGAGCAGATGCCGTTGCAGAGCACACGTGGCAGCATCGGGATCACGCGGTCCGTGAGGTAGACGGAGGTGCCGCGGTTCAGGGCTTCCTGATCGATCAGCGAGTGCTCCTTCACATATTCCGTGACATCCGCGATGTGGACATAGAGGCGGTACTGCTTCGTCGTCTCGTCGTACTCGAGGGAAACGGCGTCGTCGAGGTCCTTCGCGTCCTCACCGTCGATGGTGATGGTGGTGAGCGGACGGAAGTCGTGCTGCCGGCGACGCGCGATGGTGTCCTCCGGCACGGTCTCCGGGATCGCCTGGGCAGCGCGCATGATGTCCTTCGGAAAGGCTTCCGGGAGCCCGTAGGCCCGGACGATGGAGAGAATGTCGACGCCCGGATCATTGACATGGCCGAGGATCTCGGTGATGACACCCTCCGGACTGTGCTTCTCATCCCCGTAGTTCATGATTTTCACGACGACCTTGTGTCCGTTTACGGCGTGCATATCCTTCCCCTGCGGGATGTAGATGTCCTTCAGGATCCGCTGGTTGTCCGGCTCGACGAAGCCGACGGATTTATTCTTATGATAGAAGCCGACGATTTCCTTATGGGCATGCTCGAGGATCTGGGTGATGTGTCCCTCGGAGCGATGGTTCGCGTCTGCACTGCGGGTGATGATGATGCGCACGCGATCACCGTCGAGCGCCTCACCGACATAATCGGCCGGGATAAAGATGTCCGGCTCATTTTCGTGGCCCTCCATCGACACGAAGCCGAAGCCACGTGGATGCGCATGGAAGGTGCCGACATGTGTGAAATTTTCTGTGCGGCCATACTTTCCCTTCTGGGAGATGCCGATGCGGCCCTCCGATACGAGACGGTCCAGCACCTCCTGGAGGGCGGCACGCTCCGGCTTCGGAATACCGATCAGCATGGCCATTTCCTTCGCTTTCATCGGCTGATAGATCGGATCCTTCACGAGATCCACGATCAGCTTCGCGAGTTTTTCCTTTTGATAATCCTGCATAAGTTTCCTCATTAAAAAATAAAACCTGCATACAAAACGTATGCAGGTACATCGTATCAAATCTTATTCGTCATTACCAGATAACGTCGAGAACAAGCGCTACGACGAAGAAGAGCACAGCTGCGATCTTCGTGAACTTCTCCAGTCCGCCCTCGATGGAACGGCCTTTGTTCTTGCCCCAGTAGGTGTCGGCCATACCGGAGATGGCACCGAGACCCTGGCTCTTACCTTCCTGCATCAGAATGATAGCGGAAAGAGCAACGCCTAAAATACAGAATATAATGACAAGTGCGATTTTCATAAATCTTCACCACCTCATACATAGTTTTACAAATACCTATGGACTATAACACACTCGTCCGGAATGTGCAAGTGGAAGTTCTACGCATTTCAGCCGCATTTCACGGTGACCGAAGCCGGGCCGTGGTGGAACGGAGGGCCGATCACGCATTTCGGGTCTGTCAACCAGGCTTTCTGCAAGTGGCGTCAGACCATCGCCCGATACTCGGCCTGTTTTCCTGATGGAAAACAGACCTCAGACAATTCGGGCGTACATAGGACATTGGGACGCCCCTAGCAGAAAGCCTGGGACAGACATCGAAATGCTCTACGGTCCCTCCGTCCTCACCACGGCCCGGCTTCGGATGCTACGTTTCAGTTTTCCGGTGCGTATGTAAATGGCAGGTCGAGGAGTTTCTGCTGAAGCGCGACGGCTTCCTGTCCGGGAACGCTGGAGTAGAGGGTGATCGTGCCTGCAGCGTCGGAAGCATTGACGAGATGCGCTTCCTGAAGGCGACGCTTCGTTTCGCGGGCGGTTCCATAGGCACCGTCATAGAAGGTGAAGTCGTAGCCGAGGGCGTTTCGGATGGCATCCATCGCGAACGGGAAATGGGTGCACCCGAGGACGACGCTGTCGACGAGGAGACCGTCACCGCCGTCTTCTTTTTTGCGGAACGGGCGGAGAAGGTCCTGAAGATAGCGCAGGAGCTCGTCTGAGTTTTCCTTTCCGGCTTCCACGAGCGGCACGATGCCTGGCGCGGCGACCGGATGGATCTCGGCGGCGTCGCTGAAGCGACCGATCAGGTGGTGCAGTCGCTCGCCGTGAATCGTGGATGCGGTCGCAAGCACGAGTACGCGCGGATGTTTCGTTTCGGCGTGATCCACCGCAGACTTCACCGCCGGCTCCATGCCGATGATGATGAGCTCCGGATACTTCGCGCGGAGCCAGTCAGCCGCGGCAGAGGTCGCTGTGTTGCAGGCGATGACGATGGCCTTGCAGCCATGTGCCAGAAGGAACTCTACATTGGCATCCGACATCTCACGGATACGCGCCTCCGGCTGATCGCCGTAGGGCGCGTGGATGCTGTCCCCAAAGAATATATAATTTTCGTTCGGCATATCGTGACGGAGGATCCGAAGAACGGAGATCCCACCGACACCAGAATCGAAAACGCCGATCGGAGAGTTTGAATTCATATGATTTACTTCCTGTTATATCGATGTATATCGATGTTATATTGCATTCGTACTAATATTCGTATCTTAGTTCATTTGGTGTGGTTCCGCAACTCACAGGGGTTCGGAACTGTTACTTCGGTCATAGCATAGTGTGCTGTGTGTGCCCCTCGCAGTTGATTTTTACCCTTCAACAAAATATACTAACTTTAGTATGTCGACAGGCAGAACCTGGTTCGGATGAAATCGGCCAGAGGAAGAGACATGAAGGAGAGACGAAGATGCAGACAGTAGATAAGGTGAGTGTTACAGAGCTGATCGAGAAGGAAGGACTCAAAAATCTGACACCAGATATCGATACAGACCATAAATATATCACGATTCCAGATGTGAACCGTCCGGCGTTACAGCTTGCGGGCTTTTTCGACCAGTTTGATTCTGAGCGTGTGCAGATCATCGGTAATGTAGAGACGGCGTACCTGATGACCTTTGATGCACCGGAGCGCCGTGCGAAGTATGCAGCGCTGTCGAAGTATCCGATTCCGGTCATTATCTATGCACGTGGGATCGAGCCGGACAGCTGCATGATCGATGCGTGCCGCAATGCGGGGATCCCGCTGCTGCAGTCGACGCGTATGACGACGGAGCTGGAGGCGACGATCATCAGCTGGCTGAAGGTCCGGATGGCACCGATGATTTCCGTGCACGGCGTGCTTGTCGATGTATATGGTGAGGGCGTGCTGATCATGGGCGATTCCGGTATCGGTAAGTCTGAGGCCGCGCTCGAGCTCATAAAGCGTGGACATCGTCTCGTGGCGGATGACGTCGTCGAGCTCCGCAAGGTCTCCGATGATACCCTCGTCGGCAGTGCGCCGGATATCACACGTCACTTCATCGAGCTGCGCGGCATCGGGATCATCGACGTCAAGCAGATGTTCGGTGTCGAGTGCGTGAAGGATACCCAGAGCATCAACATGGTCATCAAGCTCGCTGACTGGTCGAAGGATAAGGATTACGACCGTCTCGGCCTCAAGGATAATTACACCGAGTTCCTCGGCAACAAGGTGATCTGCTACGATATTCCGGTTCGCCCGGGGCGCAATGTCGCCATCATCGTCGAGTGTGCTGCGGTCAACAACCGTGCGAAGAAGATGGGCTACAACGCGGCGCAGGTGCTCTACGAGCGTGTCACCGCAAACATGAAGAACGGAAACTGATTTATGAAAATACTGAAAAATGAACCTCTGAAGCAGCATACGAGCTTCCGGGTCGGTGGCCCGGCAAAGGTCTATGTGATTCCGGAGGATATCGAGGAGCTTCAGAAGCTGATTCGCTTCCTCCACGAAGAGAAGCTCCCGTATGACATCATCGGAAACGGCACGAATCTGCTGGTAAGCGATGCCGGCGTCGATCATGTCGTCGTAGAGATCGGCCGTGCGCTGGAGGGCATCGAGCTTCTTCCAGAGGCCAATGCTTCCGACGCGGCATCACCGCTTCGCGGGTTGTCGTCCTCGATCGGAACAGCTGCGCGCGTGGCGTCGGACGCTGCGGAATCTGAGAACAGTGCTGCAGTGAACGAAGCAGCCGAAGAGAAAATCTACTATCTCCGTGTGCTGGCCGGCACCCTGCTCAGTAAGGCGGCGCAGTTTGCAGCGACGCAGGAGCTCAGCGGTATGGAGGCACTCCGCGGCATCCCGGGCACCCTCGGCGGTGCGGTGACGATGAATGCGGGTGCGTATGGCACGGAGATGAAGGATGTGCTGTACTCCGTGGACGTCCTGACACCGGAAGGGGAGCTTCGGACCCTGACGCCGGCGGAGCTTGCGCTCGGCTACCGGCATAGCGTGATCCCCGAGAGAGGGTATATCGTCGTGGCGGCGACATTGGCACTGCGAAAGGGAGACCCGGCGGAGATAAAGGCGCGGATGGCCGATTTCCAGAACCGGCGGAAGGAGAAGCAGCCGCTCGACAAGGCTTCGGCGGGATCGACCTTCAAGCGGCCGGAGGGTTACTTCGCCGGCAAGCTGATCGAGGACACAGGACTCCGTGGCTTCCGGCACGGCGGTGCGCAGGTGAGCGAGAAGCACTGCGGCTTCGTCATCAACGACGGAACCGCGCGGGCAGCAGACATCTACTGGCTGATCGGAGAGGTTCGGAAGCGGGTCCTCCTGGAGCAGCACGTAGAGCTGACACCGGAGGTGAAGCTATGGGGAAACTTTTAATCGTGACGGGGATGAGTGGCGCCGGCAAGACGATCGCACTGAAGTCCCTCGAGGATATGGGGTACTACTGTGTCGACAATCTGCCGATTCCGCTGATCGATAAATTCGCGGAGCTGATCGTCGACGGTCATGAGCAGATCACGAAGGCGGCACTCGGGATCGATGTGCGCTCCGGCAGGGATCTGCCGCTGCTGAAGGAGGTGCTCGACACCTGGGACATCCGGGGACGCATCGACTACGAAATCGTATTTCTCGATGCCTCCGACGAAACCCTCCTCAAGCGCTTCAAGGAGACCCGGCGTGCGCACCCGCTCAGTAAGGATGGCCGTGTCGAAACCGGCATCGAGGCGGAGCGGAAGGAGATGAGCTGGCTCAAGGAAAAGGCCGACTACATCATCGATACCTCGCATCTGCTCACGAAGGAGCTGCGCGGACAGCTCGCGGATATCTTCGAGGGTCAGAAGGCATATGAGAATCTGCAGGTGACGATCCTCAGCTTCGGCTTTAAGAATGGGATTCCGGAGGATGCAGATCTGCTGTTCGATGTACGTTTCCTGCCGAATCCCTACTACGATCCGGAGCTTCGGAGCCATACCGGCCTCGAGCAGAGTGTGCGCGATTACGTCTGTCAGGACGGCGTCGCAGAAGAATTTCTCCAGAAGCTCTATGATATGATCTGCTTTCTGATCCCGCATTATATCGAGGAGGGAAAGAATCAGCTCGTGATCGGCGTCGGCTGTACGGGCGGGCATCACCGCTCCGTCACCATCGCAGAGCTCCTCTATGAGCGCCTGAAGAAAACGGCGGATTACGGACTGCGCATCGACCACCGGGATATCGAACGCTGAGCGGTGCGGAGCAGCACAGTCCAGGCCGGTGCGCGCAGGACCTGGAACAGAAGCCGTTCGGAGAGGACGAGTAAAATATACCAGAACGAACAGTGTATGGAGGCAGAGTTGGGCGCAAAAGCGAAGACGAGAACATCTTTTTCAGCCAGAGTGAAACAGGAGCTACGCAAAAAAGACTTTACAGTCTCTGAAAAAGACATTAATATGGTTAGCAATGGTTCGAAGGATCTCGAGATGCGGGACTTCATTCGGGAGCGCTTCCTGAGTGCGGGGTCGATCACGGATCCGACGAAGGATTATCATCTTGAGCTGGTCTGCGGTGGAGCAGAGGAGGCGGATCGGATCATCGACGTCTTCCGAAGCTTCGGCCTCGAGCCACGTATCATGGAGCGGGGCGGGCATCTGGTTGTGTATCTGAAGGATGCTGCGCAGATTTCGGATGTACTGAAGCTGATGGGTGCTGTGGATGGCCTCATGGAGCTTGAGAATGTCAGAATACTCAAGGAGGTCAGTGAGAAGATCAACCGCCAGGTGAACTGTGAAACAGCCAACCTGCAGCGGACGGTATCCGCCGGCATTCGCCAGGTGGAGGATATCGAACTGATCGACCGGGAGATCGGGCTTCAGAACCTGGAGCTGGGACTGCGTGAGATCGCGGAGAAGCGTCTGGAGAATCCGGATGCCACCCTCACCGAGCTTGCAGCCTGCCTCTCGGAACCGATTGGAAAGAGCGGTGCCAATCATCGACTTCGGAAGCTTTCCAGGATCGCGTCGGAGTTAAGGGGAAAAACCGCGGGTATATAGTGTAAAGATAGCGAAGAGCGTTCGGTGAAGTGATGCTTGCATCCAGGGAGGAGCGTTTAACGCGAGTTCTATCTTCGAGGAAGGATTATATGAAGGATACAAATGTAGTAGTTCAGTTACCGAAAAAACCGGATGAGCATCCGATCGCGATGCTTGTTCAAATTGCCAGCCGCTTTGAATCACGCATTTATATGGCTGATGGTCCACGTAAGGTCAACGCCAAGTCGATCATGGGGATGATGGCACTGGGACTTGACAACGGACAGGAGCTGGTAGTCAGCGCAGACGGTGAAGATGAGGATGCTGCACTGAAGAGCATCACAGAGTATCTCTGCGGAGCGGAGGCTTAAGAGCTGAATATTACGGAGGGAGACGCCGAAAGGCGTCTCCCTTAATTTTTGTACAAAAAAGAACAAGCATTCGCGTATATTCTATGCTACAATAGAGGCATCTGTTTTTACTGGAGGGTATGATGGCCTTTACGCATTTACATGTTCATACAAGCTACAGCCTTCTCGATGGCGCCGGTCGGATCCCGGAGATGATCGCGCGCTGCCGGGAGCTCGGGATGGATTCGATGGCCATCACCGATCACGGTGTGATGTACGGTGTCATCGACTTCTATAAGGAGGCGCAGAAGCAGGGAATCAAGCCGATCCTCGGCTGTGAGGTCTATCTCACGGGCGGCTCCCGCTTCGATCGGGAGGTCGGAAAGGGCGAGGACCGCTACTACCATCTCGTGCTGCTCGCCGAGAATAACCAGGGCTACGCGAACCTCATGAAGATCGTGTCGACGGGCTTCATCGACGGCTTCTACTATAAGCCACGTGTCGACTTCGAGACGCTCGAGCGCTACCACGAGGGCATCATCGCCCTGTCCGCCTGCCTCGCCGGCGAGGTGTCACGAAACCTCACCCGGAATATGTATCCGGAGGCGAAGAAGGCGGCGCTGCGCTACCTCTCCATCTTCGGGCCGGAGCACTTCTACCTCGAGCTTCAGGATCATGGCTATCCGGAGCAGCGGAAGGTCAATGCAGGCTTACTTCAGTTACATGAAGAAACCGGGATTCCGCTGGTCGCCACAAACGATATCCACTACACCCGGAAGGAGGATGCAGAGCCGCACGATATCCTGCTCTGTCTCCAGACCGGAAAGAAAATCACAGACCAGGATCGTCTGCGCTATCCGGGTGGGCAGTTCTATATCAAGTCCGAGGAGGAGATGCGGGCTTTATTTCCGTATGCGGAGGAAGCCCTCGACAACACCCATAAAATCGCAGAGCGCTGTAATGTAAGCATTGAATTCGGACACTACCATGTGCCTGGCTATCAGGTGCCGGCGGGCTATGACACGACGGGCTATCTCCGAAAGCTCTGTGAGGATGGCCTCCGGGCGCGCTACGGCGCGGATGGCGAGCAGTACCGGGCACGTCTCGACTATGAGCTCGATACGATCGCGAGCATGGGCTTCGTCGAGTACTTCCTGATCGTCTGGGATTATGTGCACTATGCAAAGACGCACGATATCGCGGTGGGGCCGGGCAGAGGCTCGGCGGCGGGCTCCCTCGTCGCGTACTGCATCGGCATCACGGATATCGACCCGATGCGTTACAATCTCGTCTTCGAGCGTTTCCTGAACCCGGAGCGTGTCACCATGCCGGATGTCGATATGGACTTCGAGTATGAGCGCCGGCAGGAGGTGATCGAGTACGTGACCCGGAAGTATGGTAAGGACTGTGTGTCGCAGATCATCACCTTCGGTACGCTCGCCGCGCGCGGTGTCATCCGTGATGTCGGGCGTGTACTGGATATTCCATATGCGAAGTGTGATATGATCGCGAAGCAGGTGCCGAATGAGCTGAACATCACGCTCGATAAGGCACTTCAGTCGAATCCGGAGCTTCGAAAGATGTATGAGGAGGATCCGGAGACGCATCGCCTCATCGATATGAGTAAGCGTCTCGAGGGACTGCCGCGCCACAGCTCCATGCATGCGGCCGGCGTCGTGATCTCCGGAAAGCCGCTGGTGGAGTACGTGCCGGTATCGCGGGCGGCAGATGGCACCCTCACCACGCAGTTTACGATGACGACGATCGAGGAGCTGGGGCTTCTCAAGATGGATTTCCTAGGACTTCGGAATCTGACGGTCATCAAGGATGCTATCCGGGATGTGAATAAGCTGCATCATGCAGACCTGAGTGTCGAGAACATGAACTATGCCGATCCGAAGGTGTACCAGATGATTTCGGGCGGGCACTGTGAGGGTGTGTTCCAGCTCGAGTCAGCCGGCATGAAGAATTTCATGAAGCGGCTGAAGCCGGAGGGCATCGAGGACATCATCGCCGGTGTCGCACTCTACCGACCGGGTCCGATGGACTTCATCCCGAAGTACATAAAGGGCAAGGAGCACCCGGAATCGATCAGCTACGACTGCCCGGAGATCCGTCCGATCCTCGAGACGACCTATGGCTGTATCGTCTACCAGGAGCAGGTCATGCAGATCGTGCGTGATCTCGCCGGCTACTCGATGGGACGCTCGGACCTCGTGCGCCGTGCCATGAGCAAGAAAAAAACGAAGGTCATGGAGGAGGAGCGGAAGAACTTCGTCTATGGTAATCCGGAGCAGCACATCCCGGGCTGCATCGCGCGGGGCATCGATGAGGCGACGGCGAACCACATCTATGACGAGATGATCGACTTCGCGAAGTATGCCTTCAACAAGTCGCATGCGGCCTGCTATGCCGTCGTTTCCTACCAGACGGCTTACCTTCGCTGCTACTATCCGGCCGAGTTTTTCGCGGCGCTCATGACCTCCTATATGGATAACATGGGGAAGACCGCCGAGTACTTCGATGTGGCACGCACGCTCGGCATCGCGATCCTGCCGCCGGATGTGAATCAGGCGGAGATCGGATTCTCGGTCTCCACAGAAGGGGCGATCCGCTATGGTCTGAGTGCCGTAAAGGGCGTCGGTCGGAGCGCTGCGCAGGCTATCGTGAAGGAGCGGCAGCAGCACGGATCGTATAAGGACTTCGAGGATTTCGTCGTCCGTGTCTCGGAGAAGGGGATCAACCGCCGCGCCATCGAGTATTTCATCCAGGCGGGCGGGCTCGATCCGTTCCCGGGCAACCGCCGGGAGAAGATCGCGATCCTTCCGACCATCATCGAAGGCCGTGTGAAGGAAAAGCAGAATTCGATGGCGGGTCAGATGACCCTCGCGGATCTCCTCGGGGAGGATAATCAGGAGGCGGGCGAGTTCCGTATCCGCATGCCGAAGCTGCCGGAGTATTCGAAGGAGGAGCTGCTGCAGTACGAGAAGGAGGCGCTCGGTTTCTATCTGAGCGGCCATCCGCTGGATGCCTATCGCGCCGTGATGGATGCCAATGTCTCTGCCACGAGTGCGGACTTCCGCCGGGACGATGAGACAGGCACCGTGCCGCTTCGTGATCAGCAGAAGGTGACGATCGGCGGGATCCTCACGGAGCTGCAGATGAAGACCACCCGGAAACAGCAGCAGATGGCCTTCCTGCAGCTCGAGGACCGGATGGGTACCGTGGAGGTCGTCGTCTTCCCGAAGACCTACCAGACGATGCGTGCACTGCTCGCGCCGGATGCGAAGCTCTTTATCGAGGGACATGTCGACGGCTCCGGCGAGAAGGACAGTAAGCTGATCGCCGATCGGATCTATACCTTCGCGGAGGCACCGAAGGAGCTCTGGCTGCAGCTCCAGGATAAAAACCAGTACTTTGCTGAGCAGCAGGCGCTGGAACAGCTCCTGAGAGCACACCCCGGGGAAGATGGCGTGGCGATCTATCTCCGTCAGGAAAAGGCCGTGAAACGCCTCGACCGTCAGCATGCGGTGCAGCTCGATCCGGTGTTGATGGAAAGCCTCGATCAGCTTCTCGGCGAAAAAAACGTTCGAGTTTCATATAAGGTATTGAAAAAAGTACAAAACTAAACTATTATAAGTGCGAGTTTGTGAAAGCTATCACAATCTCGCTTGCTAGTGTGTTTAGGGAGAATGTAAATATATCTGGAGGATAGGATTATGGCGACGAAAGCTGTGAAGACGATTGGTGTACTGACATCCGGTGGTGATGCGCCAGGTATGAATGCCTGTGTACGTAGTGTTGTTCGTACGGCGATTCACGAGGGCATCAAGGTAAAGGGTATCATGAGAGGATATGCGGGTCTTCTGCAGGAGGAGATCGTCGATATGGATACGACCTCTGTATCCGATATCATCAGCCGTGGTGGTACCATCCTCTATACGGCGAGATGTCAGGAGTTTACAACGCCGGAGGGTCAGGCACGTGGTGCCGAGATCTGCCGTAAGCATGGCATCGATGGCATGGTCGTCATCGGTGGTGACGGCTCCTTCCGTGGCGCGGGTAAGCTGAGTGCACTCGGCATCAACACCATCGGTGTGCCGGGCACGATCGACCTCGATATCGCATGTACGGATTATACGATTGGTTTCGATACCGCCATCAATACCGCGATGGAGGCCATCGATAAGCTGCGTGATACCTCGACCTCACATGAGCGCTGCTCGATCATCGAGGTCATGGGTCGTCGTGCCGGTTACATCGCACTCTGGTGTGGTGTGGCGAACGGCGCGGAGGAGATCCTGCTTCCGGAGCGCTACGATGGCGATGAGCAGGCGATCATCAACCGTATCATCGAGGCACGTAAGAGAGGCAAGAAGCACTATATCATCATCAACGCCGAGGGAATCGGCCACAGCACATCGATGGCGAAGCGCATCGAGGCAGCGACGGGTATCGAGACGAGAGCAACCATTCTCGGACATATCCAGCGTGGTGGCTCACCGACCTGTAAGGATCGTTACTATGCATCGATGATGGGTGCACGTGCCGTAGAGCTTCTGCATGAGGGTAAGTCGAATCGCCTTGTGGCTTATAAGCATGGCGAGTTCGTCGATTATGATATCCAGGAAGCACTTCAGATGAAGAAGGATATCAACGAGGAGCAGTATCGTATCGCGAAGCTGCTGGTTAGATAAGTCATAAGTACAGGGGGGCGACTGCATCTGCAGTCGCCCTTTTCGATTTTCTTAACTTTGCAGAACGGTGAATGGATGTTATAATGCGGATGATTTTTAGAACAGTGAGGTGCGATGATGAGAGAAGATGTGGTGCTGTGTGCGGCGAATGCCTATCATCAGAAGTATTATCTGAATCCGGAGTATGGGAATCTGCCGGAGGATGTGCAGAAGGAGCTGAAGCTGATCGCGGTGGATTATGTCGAGGAGATCGGTGGGGTCTTTCTGATGTCGTTTAATGCGGAGCAGAAGCTGGTACTGAAGTCGATGCACGAGGAGGATGATCTTCGTTTCGATGATGCGAAGGCACAGAAGAAGATCGGGGAGCTGGCGACGCGCTATGAGGCGCTGTTTACGAAGCTGGAGACCTACTACCAGGCGCTGGAGATGCTGCATGGGAGAGGACGGTCTTCCGAGGAGCTGACAGAGGCGGACATGCAGGCGGAGCCGGGTGCGAATAATCCGGAGGGCCATGCGGAGGTGCGTCGAGCGACTTCGGAAGAGGTGAGGACGTCCGCGGCGGAGACATCGAACCAGGATGTCGTCGCGGAGTCGGAGCAGGGCGGGATCCGGATGACGGGTTCCTGGGACATGCCGGTGATGCCGGATGACCCGAATGCGGAGCAGACCGCGTACCATACGCTTTTTGGGGATGATTAATATATGAAAATTGGAAATGTGGAGCTCCCAAGCAATGTGGCGATGGCACCGATGGCGGGGGTGACGGATCTTCCGTACCGGACGATCCTGCGGGAGATGGGGGTCGGTCTTACGACGACGGAGATGATCAGTGCGAAGGCGATCCTCTACCATAATAAGAATACCGAGGAGCTGATGCGGACCGGGGCGGATGAGCATCCGGTGGCGGTGCAGCTCTTCGGCTCCGATCCGGAGATTATGGCGGAGATTGCGTCCCGGATCGAGGATCGTTTCGATATCCTCGACGTAAATATGGGCTGTCCGGTGGCGAAGATCGTGAACAATCATGAGGGAAGTGATCTGATGAACCATCCGGAGCTGGCGTATGAGATTCTGCATGCGATGGTAGAGCGTTGCCATAAGCCGGTGACGGTGAAGTTCCGAAAGGGCTTTCAGAAAACGGACGATACGGCGGTCGAGTTCGCGAAGATGGCGGAGCAGGCCGGCGTGTCGGCAGTGACGGTGCATGGCCGGACGCGGGCGCAGCTCTACAGTGGGGCAGCGGACTGGGAAGTGATCCGGCGGGTGAAGGAGGCGGTGAAGATTCCGGTGTTCGGAAACGGCGACATCTTCACACCAGAGGACGCGAAGCGCATGATGGACGAGACGGGCTGTGACGGCGTGGCGATCGCGCGCGGGGCCCAGGGAAATCCGTGGCTCATCCGACGGACGGTCGAGTATCTCCGGACGGGCGAGCTTCTGCCGGCACCTTCCATCGAGGAGGTGATCGCGATGATCCACCATCATACGGAGCTGATGCTTCAGTATAAGGGTGAATTCACGACGGTCCGGGAGATGCGGAAGCACATCGCCTGGTATACGGAGGGCTACCCGGACTCGTCGAAGCTCCGTGGGAAGGTGAATACCGCCGGCAGCATCGAGGAGCTGTATGCGCTGGTGGACGCGATGAAATGTTGACAAGTGGAGCTGATTTGCTTTACAATATGCAATCGTGAAAATGGATGATGGGCGGTTTCCGGCCATTCGGAAGCGGCCTGTTTTATAATGCTGATTCATCGCGGATGGATGAGCAGAAGGAAGTCTTGAAAGGAGCTATGGGAAACATGGCAGAAGAGCAGGTAAAGAAGAATTTACTGACACGTGCAGGTCTTAACAAGTATGAGGCGGAGCTTCATGATCTGAAGGTCAACAAGAGACAGATGATCGCAGAGAAGATCAAGGAAGCGAGAGAGCAGGGCGATCTTTCCGAGAACGCAGAGTACGATGCAGCGAAGGATGAGCAGAGAGACATCGAGGCGAGAATCGTCGAGCTCGAGGCACTGCTGAAGAACGTTGAGGTCGTGGATGACTCTGTCGAGGGTGAGATCAATGTCGGCTGCCGTGTAAAGCTCTATGATGAGGAGTTCGATGAGGAAGTGACCTACTTCATCGTGGGTTCCTCGGAAGCGAACAGCCTGACCGGAAAGATTTCCAACGAGGCACCGGTCGGTAAGGCCCTTCTGCACCACAAGGCAGGCGATGAGGTGACCGTTGAGACCGAGGCGGGTGATCTCAAGTTCCGCGTACTTGAGGTGGAGCGCGTCAACGATCACGAGGCGTAAGCATAAAAAGCAAGGAGAAGCTATGGCAGAGAATCAGGAAAACCAGAAGAACCAGGCGCCGGTAGAGGATACGAACCATATCGTTCGTACGCGCCGGGAGAAGCTTGCAGAGCTGCAGGCTGCCGGACAGGATCCTTTCGAGATTACGAAATTCGATCAGGAGCAGCACAGCCAGGAGATCCGGGATGATTTCGAGAAGTTCGAGAATCAGCAGGTATCGATCGCTGGCCGTATCATGCAGAAGCGTGTGATGGGTAAGGCGTCCTTCATCCATATTCAGGATAAGCAGGGCCGTATCCAGGCATATATCACCCGTGACGAGCTGGGTGAGGATGAGTACAAGAAGTTTAAGAAGATGGATATCGGTGATATCGTCGGTGTAAAGGGCTTCGTATTTAAGACGAAGATGGGCGAGGTTTCTGTCCATGCACAGTCACTTACACTTCTGTCGAAGTCGCTTTATCCGCTTCCTGAGAAGTTCCATGGTCTGCAGGATACCGATACGAGATATCGTCAGCGCTATGTTGACCTCATCATGAACGAGGATTCGAAGAATGTCTTCATCAAGCGTTCGCAGATCATCCGTGAGATTCGTAACTTCCTCGATGGACGTGGCTTCATGGAGGTGGAGACACCGATGCTGGTGGAGAATGCCGGTGGTGCCGCTGCCCGTCCTTTCGAGACCCACTATAACGCATTGAACGAGGACGTAAAGCTTCGTATTTCCCTCGAGCTTTATCTCAAGCGTCTCATCGTCGGTGGTCTCGAGCGTGTGTTCGAGATCGGCCGTGTATTCCGTAATGAGGGTGTCGATACCCGTCATAATCCGGAGTTCACACTGATGGAGCTGTATCAGGCCTATACCGATTACAACGGTATGATGGAGCTCACGGAGAGCATGTTCCGCTACCTCGCAGAGAAGGTATGTGGGAAGACCCTCATCAG
This sequence comes from Oribacterium sp. HCP3S3_B9, assembly GCF_052064255.1. NCBI lineage: Bacteria > Bacillati > Bacillota > Clostridia > Lachnospirales > Lachnospiraceae > Oribacterium > Oribacterium sp. HCP3S3_B9. Next base: position 6,591 of record NZ_JBQHVY010000020.1, on the reverse strand, counting down.
CTACCAGGGCACCGAGATCGATCTCGGCAAGCCGTTCCGCCGTCTGTCGATGACGGATGCCATCAAGGAGGAGTGCGGTGTTGATTTTAACACGGTAAAGACCCTCGAGGAGGCACGTGCACTGGCGGATCAGCATAACGTTCCGTACGAGGCACACCATAAGATCGGTGACATCGAGAACGGTTTCTTCGAGACATTCTGTGAGGAGAAGATGATTCAGCCGACCTTCATCATGGATCATCCGGTAGAGATTTCGCCGCTGACGAAGAAGAAGCCTTCCGATCCGACAAAGGTAGAGCGTTTTGAGCTCTATATCTACGGACGTGAGATGTGTAACGCATACTCCGAGCTGAACGACCCGATCGATCAGCGTGAGCGCTTCAAGGCACAGGATGCACTGGCGGCTGCCGGTGATGAAGAGGCAAACCACACCGATGAGGACTTCCTTCATGCGATGGAGATCGGTCTGCCGCCAACTGGTGGTATCGGCTATGGTATCGATCGTCTCGTGATGCTGCTGACCGATACGCCGGCGATCCGTGATGTTCTCCTCTTCCCGACTATGAAGACCCTCAAGGCGGATAACAAAGAAGCACATGCGGGTGAAAAGGTCGGGGAAGAGGGCGGATCTGAAACCACCGAAGAGGCTGTTTCCGATCAGACCGGGTTCTTCACCCCGAACGAAAAGATCGATTTTACCGGTGTGAAGATCGAGCCGCTGTTTGCGGATCAGGTCGATTTCGACACCTTCAGCAAGTCCGATTTCCGGGCTGTGAAGGTAAAAGAATGCTCGGCTGTTCCGAAGAGTAAGAAGCTCTTAAAGTTCGTTTTGGATGACGGAACGGGCACGGATCGCGTGATTTTAAGCGGTATTCACGCCTATTACGAGCCGGAAGAGCTGGTCGGAAAGACCCTGATCGCCATCACCAATCTTCCGCCGAGAGCGATGATGGGGATCGACTCCTGCGGCATGCTCCTGTCCGCGGTGAACGAGAAAAACGGCGAGGAAGAGCTTCATCTTCTGATGGTGGACAACCACATCCCGGCCGGCGCGAAGCTGTATTGATCCAGGGATAATGACGGGCGGAAAACCTTCAAGGCACTCCTTTTCAGAATCAATCTGAGAGGGGGTGCCTTTTTGCGTGCAGACAGCAGGAAAAGAGGCTGAAAAGCCTTTCATCCCTGTTTGAATGGAAACCAGATGACGCAGATGCCTGTTATCCGGGCATCTGTCCACAAATCCATAAGGAGGAAACGTATGGAACAGGAGTATCAGGACATCACAAGACCAAGAGAAGTCCGGGAAGAGGTGAAGAAGCTGCGGAAAAAGTTTCTTCGCTATCAGGAAGCGGAGGTCGTGTACAGCATCTCGCACCGCAAGCTCATCGAGCTCGCGGATCGGGCGGGCGCGTTGTACCGGATGGAAGGGACGGTGCTGATCAACCGCGATATTTTCGATGCCTATCTCGAGAACTTTCATGAGAAGACCAGGGGAATTGGTAAGCGCGGTTTGAGCAAAGAAGAGAGGCGGCGGAAGGAGGAGAAGCAGTGAGCGGGAAACTCTGGATGTTTTCGGATCAGCTGGACGAGTTGTTTTAAGAAGTGCGGGAAGCCAACCGGATAGAGATTATAAGAGGAGCGTGTGAAAGAACTTTCGTTTTTCATACGCTCTTTCTATTGCTGATACACTGAAATATGTGATGGCTCAGAGGCACAGTGACATTGTACTTTATTCGGGCAATCAGATGGTAGTGTTCTATGGCTCCAACAGCTGGTCATACACAAGGCTCGGTCATATATCTGATAAGGATGAGGCAGAGATGGCAGATCTTCTTTCACAAGGAGATGTTACGATAACCATCAGCACGGAATAGGTTCCTTTTCCCCCTTCAGAACCTCAAGGACGAGATCAGATTTGAACTTGGCACTAAAGTTTCTTCTTGTACGAGACATGTGCAACTTTCGTGACAGGTTCACACGCTGCCGCTGCTCTTTCAGTGTGATGGTTCGCATCATTTTTCCTTGATCAGCTCCTCACAGATCCTCCGGTATTGACCGGCATAGATACTGCCTTTTTCCCAGATAAAGTCGAGATCATGCTGCATGGAAAAATCCCGGAGCTTTATTTCACGCAGCCTGCCGTTTTGGAGCTCTTCCTTAACGGCAATTTTATACAGGAATGAAATCCCGCAGTCCTCTTTCAGCAGGGCTGTGATCGTATGCATATTCTCCACTTCGATGAAATGAGAGAAGTCATGCAGCCGGATGCCCCGGGCGGACAGGCTGCGCTCCATGATTTCTCTGGTACCGGAACCCTTTTCCCGGATCAGTAGCCTCTCCCCCTGAAGATCTCTCAGACAGGCCGGCGTCCCATTCCTGAAAACATGCTCGGCTGCACATACCGCGATGTAATCCTCTGTGTTGTAAGTCAGATTCTCATACTGATCCCCGGGATAATATCCTTCTACAAGTGCTAGGTGAATCTTGCCATCTTCGAGCAGATGGATCAACTGCTCGGTATTTCCGAATTTCAGGTGTATATTCATATCCGGATGCCGTTTCAGAAACCCGGCCAGCGGATTTACAACCGCATATTCACCGACAGTCATGGTAACGCCGAAGGACAGACATTTTATCCCGGTGTCCTCCGGACGAAGTTCCTGCTTGAGCTGTACCTCGTCATTCTGCATGGTCTGCAGGCGTTCCTTAAGAATTTCTCCCTGCCGGGTCAGATACAGTTTTTTATTCCGGTATAGAAAAAGCGATGTGCCGTAATAATCCTCCAGATAATGGATATGGGAAGATACCGCCGGCTGCGTAATGTTCAGCTGCGCAGCGGCTTTGGTGTAATTCATGGTCTGGCAGACGCACAGAAACGTATTGATTCGAAAGTCCAGCATAAGACACACTTATCAATAAAAAAATAATATCGTATACAAGAAATTAATAATTTTACATTTTGAATTTACCATTCTATGATGATCCCTGTCAATGAAATTAAACAGAGGGAGGACATATCTATCATGTCATTTATAAGAAAAAACGGCGCGGGAATTCTTCTGTGTCTTGCAATTGCCATTCCGTCATGGATCATCGGACAGCGCTTCCCGGTTGTCGGCGGAGCCGTCATCGGTATTCTGGCGGGAATGGCCGTAACTGTGTTCTGGAAAAACAAAGGACCTGCGGAAGGCGGGATCCGATGGACTTCTAAATATATCCTGCAGACAGCCGTGGTTCTGCTTGGATTCGGGATGGACCTCGGGGTGATCGCCGAAACCGGAAAGCAGTCCCTGCCGATCATCATTTGTACAATCAGCACTTCGCTGATCATCGCATGGCTGCTGCACCAGCTGATGCATGTCCCGGGGAACATCTCCACACTGGTAGGTGTGGGTTCCTCGATTTGCGGAGGTTCTGCGATTGCAGCGACCGCTCCGGTCATTGGTGCGGATGACGATGAGGTGGCGCAGGCAATCTCTGTAATCTTCTTTTTCAACGTCCTTGCGGCGGTTTTATTCCCGATCCTGGGGCATGCCATCGGCTTTGATACTACCAGCGGAGACGCCTTCGGAATCTTTGCCGGGACGGCCGTTAATGATACTTCCTCGGTGACCGCAGCGGCATCCACTTGGGACAGCATGTGGGGCCTCGGGAACCAGACGCTGGATAAAGCGGTCACGGTTAAGCTGACACGTACTCTGGCCATCATCCCGATTACGCTGGTTCTTTCGATCGTTCGTGCAAAACAGTCGGAGAAAAACAGCACTGCCCCGAATAGTGAAGCTTTCAGCCTGCGCAGGGCGTTTCCCGTGTTTATCCTGTATTTTGTTTTGGCTTCGGTGATCACGACGGTCTGTGTACAGGCAGGCGTCAGCACGGAGGTGTTCGTACCACTCAAGAACCTGTCGAAGTTTTTCATCGTCATGGCGATGGCTGCGATCGGTTTGAACAGCGACATCGTGAAACTGATCCGGACCGGCGGGAAGCCGATCGTCATCGGCGCGGCCTGCTGGGCGGGAATTACGCTTGTCAGCCTTGGCATGCAGCATGTTATGCGGATCTGGTGATATATCGAATTTAATACGCCAGTTTGACTATAAAAGAGGGCAGGTACTTTTGTCGGAGTACCTGCCTTCTTTATTTACGCGAACAGTGAGCCGCAGCCGAATGCGAAGTATTCGTGTGCGGCGAGCGTCGCGATAGCGAGATAAAACTCGCGCAGCGTGTTTTATCTCGTTTTTCAGAACCGCTTCGGTACCCTGCCGAATCCTGCCAGTGTCAACCGCACGATTAAGCGGATTGTGAACAGCTATAACGCTGATGAGCGTCTCAATGTTGCACGGGAAGGCCGCGAGCCAATGCTGCTTCCGGAATTTTCCTGCCATCATCTCCGGCATACCTTTGCGACCTGGCTCTGCGAGGTGGAGAACAATCTCAAAGTGATCCAATCCATCACGGGACACAAGAACATCGAGACTACGATGGACGTATATGCGGAAGTGACGGATCGGAAGAAGGAAGAAACTTTTGAAAATCTCGCGGCGAAACTTCTGCGCGAAGATCCGAAAGGAACGTGATAAATATGGTTTATTTTACGGCAGATATGCACTTTGGCCACAGAGCCATTATAAATATGCAGAGCCGCCCATTTGAATCTGTAGAAGAGATACGTATTCCAAGATATAAATCAGAATTGACCTATGTGAAAAGGGAGGCGGAGGAGAGTCTGCCGAGGAAGAAAACAGCGCGGTCGAACTGGCCGTGAAATCGAAATTTACCTATTAAGAAATATAAATTGTTGACAATAAAGCTCCTATATAGTAGGCTTTTAATAAACTACTATATAGGAGCTTTTGTATGGACATGAATGGAGGATTTCTTGTCACCAAAATAAAACAGCTTGGAGACCGGATTTTCGAGAAGATTCTCAGTGAAAAGAATATTGATGCGTTTAATGGAGCCCAAGGACGTATTCTTTATGTTCTGTGGCAGGAGGATGGTATCTCAATCAGGGCACTCTCGACTAAATGCGGATTAGCGATAACATCTCTTACTACGATGCTGGAAAGAATGGAAAATCAAGGGCTGATAAGCCGTGTTCAGTCTGAAACAGACAAAAGAAAAACACTCCTGTTTCTGACTGAGAAAGCACATGCCTTAAAGGGTGAGTACGATTCTGTATCTGATGAGATGGGCAGTATTTACTACAAAGGTTTTTCGAAGGAAGAAATTACCCAGTTTGAGGAATACCTCGACCGCATCAGAAAGAATCTTGAGGAGTGGCAGAAGTCATGAGTATTTGTATCAAAGATCAGATTCAGAACATGAATATCGTCATTGGCTGCAAAGTGGGATGTACATATTGCTATGCCCGCAACAATGTGAAACGCTGGCATATGATTGATGACTTCTCTGATCCTGAGTTCTTTCCAGGCAAGCTCAGGATGATGGAAAAGAAACGTCCGCAGAACTTTCTTCTCACCGGCATGAGCGATCTCTCTGGATGGAAGCCGAAATGGAGAGACGAGGTGTTTGCAAAGATCCGTGAAAATCCACAACATCAGTTCCTGTTCCCTTACATTGATGGAATAGGACAGATTTCCTTCTTCGGCGCGGGACTTCATAATCAGTTCCTTTGCCAGGGCAGTGAACTTTTCCAGCTGATCTTTTTGATATGATTGGAAGCTATAAGTTTTAACATAATCATCCCCACTGAATTTCTCCAAGGAGAACCTTGGCTCCAAGATCGATAACTCCGGTGTTGATGTAATCCGGATAGGCTGTTTTCAGAGAAGTAGCAAGCTCCTCTGACCTGGATGGGGCCTGTTCCTGCAGCACGGAAGACCAGACAGCAAGTTTTCCGATGACACTCTCCGCGATATGCTGCTTGTATATTGTCAATAGTTAATCCTCAAAATTGTCATCAAAATTCCCTGTTTTTGGAAAGGGAATTCCTTGTTTTTGTCAGGACACGATTTCTTCATTCTGAGGTACTGTCTGGCGCATCAATGCATGCTGCATCCGATAACTTTTCCCGTCGAACATGATTAAGTGTCCATGATGGACGAGACGGTCGATCATCGCGGCAGCCATCTGTTCATCCGTAAAGATGCCACCCCATTTTGAAAATTCAATATTTGTGGTCAGGATCAGACTTCTGCTTTCGTAGCTGTCCGATATGACCTGAAAAAGCAGCTCGGATCCGTCCCGGTCTACCGGCACATAACCCCACTCATCGAGGATCAGCAGGTCCTGTTGGTTAAGAGTTGTTCTCAGGCGTTCCAGCGTACCGTTTTTTCGCGCCTCGGCGAGTTTCAGGACCAATTCAGTCACCGTATAGAAACGCACCTTATAGCCTTTTTTGCAGGCCAGTACGCCTGCGGCGATTGCCATGTGTGTCTTCCCAAGCCCCACTGGTCCATAGAGAACCAGATTCTGCTTCTTTTCGATGAAAGAGACATTTAACAGATCCTCTTTTGCCAGAGCTGGAGGCAGTTTGGTCTGGCAAAAGTCATAGCCATCAAAGGTTTTATAAACGGGGAAGCGGGCTCGTTTGATCAGCCGGTGGATGTGATTGATCTCCCGATTTTC
>NZ_JBQHVY010000019.1:0-58672 GCF_052064255.1 Oribacterium sp. HCP3S3_B9 | reverse complement strand
TCTGACACTTATCGCCGAGCTGATTGGCCCGCAGTTTCAGGAAAAAGTCAGCACGACACTGAAGAATCGTTTAACAGCTGCACGTCTAAATGGATCGCCTGAGGAACTGACGAAATGTGTCGATTCTGACAAACGTGAGTATCTCCCTACTGGCGTAACGGAGCAGCTCGCCTCCTTGAACTTCATTGAACGAGGATATAATCTCTGTATTCTCGGCGAGTCCGACGCCGGAAAGTCTTATCTTGCAAGGGCTATCGGTATCAAAGCCTGTAATCGTTATAACGTTGGTTATTTTCACAGCGAAGAACTGCTGGAGAGTATGGTTGCGCTAAAAGAACAGGATTATGACAAATACGCTCGTAAGATGAAGAAATACCTGAGATGGGATTTGATCATCCTTGATGATTTCCTGCTCCACACGATAACAGACGAGCGTGAGATCAAGATTCTTTTCGAATTACTTGAAAAGCGAAATGAACAGCAAAAGAGCACTATCGTCTGCTCTCAACGTAATCCAGAGAACTGGAAGGCGATGATTCTCAACGATGAGGTATCGGCGAATTCCATCATGAAGCGAGCAACAAAACACTATACAATCAAGATCAACACCAGATAATTCATGTCACTTGATTAAAAAAAGAGCGGCCGTTTTGCGTCGGAAAGCGGCCGTTCAAAAACGGAACAGCGACCGCTGAGCTCCGTAAACTGCACTGAACTTCCATGCTAGAATCGGGGTATATTGAATGTATTTGAGATTGCGTTTATGGACAAGGAGGAGGTAGACTTATTTCAGAGTGATTTCCGGGCTGTGGCGGACTATTTCGTGCAGAAGCAGGAGAATGGAGACTATGAGCCGAGCCTGCAGGATTTGGCGCACGTGCAGGAAACGCTACAGCTGCTTAGTGTCATGACAAACGACCATCGGTTTGAAGATGTTTATAATGAAGCATCAGATGCTCAGAAGGGAGAGATGCGAAATATGTGTGAGATTCTGGATAAGATTGAGAACAGAGGAATTGCCAAAGGAATAGAGGAAGGAATGGCCAAAGGAAGAGCCGAAGGAATAGCAGAAGGAATAGAGAAAGGAAATACTGAAGGAAAGAGCCAGATGGCGGACCTTATGAAAATCCTGCTTACCGAGAATCGCATCGAGGATGCGAAGCGTGCGGCGGAGGATCCGGCATATTGCGACGAGCTGATGAAGCAGTATGGGATTGGCTGAATGAGGGTGTTTCGTGATAGGACGGATGTCCCTCGCATGATCAAACGTGACATAGAATAAGAAGAAGCGATGAGTTTGATTCGTGATGAATCGGGCTCGTCGCTTTTTTAGTAGTTACAAAATATGCTTACGGATCTAGCACTTGACGTGTACATGCGTAACGGGTATAACGAAGACATGGTAATTGGTTTCGCTGATAAGGAGACAGAAAAGGCCTATTATTAAAGTTAGATGGAGGGGATGAACTATGACGAATAATCGTATCGAAACTCCGTCAATCGGAGAAATTCTCCAGGAGGAGTTTATGATTCCAATGGGGTTAAGTGCATATAAGCTGGCGCAGGATATCAAGGTGCCGGTGTCCAGAATACAGGACATTCTGCATGGTAGAAGAAAGATTACGGCAGATACATCGCTTAGATTGGCGAAGCTGTTTGGTGTGTCGGACGCATATTTTCTGGATATGCAGAATGAAATCGATATGCGTAATTTGAAGATACTGTTGGCGGATGAACTCGCGGAAATTCACACCTTACAGTACGCATAGGTCGTCAGTGAGGTAAAGGGATATGTTTGATCACTTTTTTAAGACGTGCGTGGCGGCGGTTTCGGATGCGGAGGAACTGAATCGGATGAAGGATGCGCTGAGCGCGGCCGGCATCCGCTATGAATGTCGGATGAAGGACCTGAATCGGAGGAATGCTGACGACCAGGCGAGGACAGGTGGCCTGGGTATCAAGCCGAAGTTCGTCACGGAAATACTCGTGGATAAGAAGGGCGCGGCGGGCAGCTGGTCGAGCGGAACGGCAGGTATGGAAAGTTTATGGGATGCAGTAATTACCCGAAGTGCAGATACGTGCAGAAGATCTAAGGCAGAATATCAGGGCAGACCCCGGGAAGAAACGAGAAACAAAGAAAGCCCGACGGCAAAACACATGAAAGTAAGAGGAAGGAAATAAGCAATGTATGAGCAGTTTTGAAAATGTGGAGATTTTCGAAGACACTAAAAGATTGTGTGAAACAAACGAAAGGATTAAGGATGCCCTTGTACGGTCTGTGAAAAACCAGAAGCTGATTCTGGAAGGAATGGAGCTGGTTTCCGCTGATAAGTCACGCTTCACAGAAGAATCGAAGATCGTCGTATCCACAAAGCGGACATTTGAGGCAGCATCCGGTTATCATGAATCAAAAGTGGCGGTACATAACTTTGCGTCTGCGACCAATCCGGGTGGCGGAGTGACAAGGGGATCCAGCGCACAGGAAGAGTGCCTTTGCAGATGCTCCGGGCTGTATTTCTGCCTGAGCGTGCCGGAAATGATGAATGGATTCTATTACCCTCATCGGAACGCAAAAAATCCGATCAACAATGCGGATATCATCTATACGCCGGATGTGACCGTATTCAAGACGGATACGAGCTGCCCGAAACTAATGAATGAGAAAGACTGGTATGATGTTGATGTTATCACCTGCGCAGCGCCGAACCTGCGGGAGAGACCGAGCAATCGGTTCAATAAGGATAACGGCAATTGGGCGGCAAAAGTCAGTGACCGGGAACTCCTGGAAATCCATAAAAAGAGGTTAACCAGGATTCTGGATATTGCCGTGTTGAACGGAGCTGAAGTGGTAATTCTGGGGGCTTTTGGATGCGGAGCATTTCAGAACAAGCCGGAGGTGGTAGCGCGTGCTGCAAAAGAAGTGATTACGGACTATCGGCACGCATTTAAAACCATTGAATTTGCCGTATATTGTTCCCCTCGAGATGACACAAATTTTAAGGTATTTAAGCGTGTAATGGGTCAGATTCAAGACCGTGGATGAGAACGACGAAGAATACATTATGGTTTGCGAACTGTGAGGTGTTTTCATGGAAATCCAGTATAAAAAGTTGACAGAAAAGGAACTTGATACTCTCATCCAGATGAGAATAAATCAGCTCAAGGAGGAAGGTGCTACCGGATCTGGTTCCTGCACTGAGAGATTATTATGACAGACATATGTCTGATGGGACCTTTGTGTCCTGGCTGGCCAAAGATGGTGAAAAAATTGTTGGTACCAGCGGAATGTCATTCGTGTATTGGGGGCCATTGGGGCCAGGCCCCGGGAAGATAGAATGGGCGAAGATAACGCATCAAATTTGATGCTGAATTTGACGTTGAATTTGTTACGCTTGAAAGTATAATGAAGATAGAGAGGAAGGAGGATTCATTATGCCGAACATCAAACCGATTTCTGATTTGAGAAATTATGCGTCTGTTCTTGAGACTGTTAAGGTCGGAAAGCCTTTATATCTGACCAAAAATGGACGTGGCTGCTATACGGTCATGAATATCGATGAGCAGGAGGAGCAGAGAGAAAAAGCAGAAAAATATGATCAGATGCGGGCTCAGCTTTGTCTGATGTGTGAGCTGGCGGAGGGAAGAAGATCAGGAGAGGAAGAAGGATGGATTTCTTCGAATGACGTAAGAAACCACTTTAAGGCCCGTGCACATGCAGAGAACAATTGAGTATTCCCCGAGAGCGCTAAAGGATCTTGATGGCATATGGGATTATATCGAGAAGGAACTCTGTAATCCAAGTGCAGCACAGAATACGGTAGAGGGCATCATGGATAAGGTCGATATTCTAATGTCTTTTCCAGAAGCCGGCGTAAAGCTAGAATTTGAAAACGGACTTAACAGCAGATACCGGTATGTTTCGTTCAAGAATTACCTTGCCTTTTACCGCTTGAGATCAGATGATATAGTATATATCGATCGAGTGATTTACAGTGGAAGAGATTATATGAGAATTCTTTTTCCAAACAAGGGTGAGGAGGTAACGGGATGAACAGAATCAAAATAGATGAAGAAAGTAACGAGGGGGATTCCTTCTATGTTGTAGATGAGGTCTATCTGGGAGGGCAGGACAGTGAGATTAAAAAGCTGATAAATGAAGCCAGAAAAGAAGCATACGTTTCGGGATTCAACCGAGGCCAGAGTCAGGCGTATAGCGGATTCTGGAATGAAAGCTGCCAGAAATTATTCAAGGAAGATGAAGAGAACCGGAAGCGCGACGAACATGAACATTGCTGGACGGCGCGCTGGTCCTCGACGACGGTGCGGCGAATGCTTCAGAATGAAAAATATCAGGGGGATCTACTGCTTCAGAAATACTACACGGTGAGCTTTCTGACCGGGGAATGTGCGCGTAATGAGGGGGCGCTGGATCAGTACTTCGTGATGGATGCGCATGAGGGTATCGTCTCGCGGGAGGAGTGGGAAGCAGTGCAGCAGGAAAGGGAGCGGCGCCTTGCGTACCGAAAGGAATTTCGGCTGCAGAAGCTGGAGAATGCGGATCCGTTTTTTAATCGGATTCGATGCAAAGCCTGTGGTGGGATGGCCGTGCGCGGGTATGGGAAAGCCGGGCGGGAGCCGTTCTGGCGCTGCGCTGCGGCCTGCCGGAAGCATAGAGGAACGAGGACGCGGACGACGTTTCCAGAGCAGGAAGTCCGTCGGGTGATGGTGGGGACGGAACATCCAACCGATTTCTGAAATGAAAAAGTACATTCAGAACTCCAGATTTCTGTGACGACATATAAGAATAACCGGTCTTTTTAGATATAGAAACAAATATCAAAAAAGAAGGAGATTCGACTATGAAAAACAGAAAGTATATTTATGCCGCCGCTCTTATGGCATGTGTTCTTGCATCCGCATCACTGACTGCCTGCTCGTCTGCAACCGTTCCGTCCACGATCACTGTGCAGTCTACGGAAAATTCCGGTATCACTGTATCAGGTGAAGAAAAGGTTAAGGCTACACCGGATATCGCGGAGATCAGGTATAGCGTGTATACACAGGAGAAGGATGCGAAAAGCTGTCAGGCAACGAATGCACAGGATGTAGATGCTGTATTATCTCTTTTAAAGGGAAAAGGTATCGATGAAAAAGACATCAAGACCAGCAATGTCGGACTGAATCCGATCTATGACTGGAATGATGGAAGAAAGATCACGGGTTACGAAATGACGACTGAGATCGTGGTATCCTCTGTGCCGATCGATGAAGCAGGGACGATCATCAGCGATTCCGTAAATGCTGGCATCAATTCCATCGACTCTGTGCAGTATCAGTGCAGTAACTTCGATGAGCTTTATGAAGAAGCGCTTAAAAATGCGATCACGGCTGCACGAAAGAAGGCAGACCTTATGGCTGAAGCTGGCGGGAAAAAGGTCGTTGCCATGACGCAGGTACAGGAGTTAAGCAGCAGTGATCAGGCAGTGGCATATGCATCAAATAATATGAAACAAATGGCTGTGATGGAGATGGACAGTGCAGATACAGGAACTTCGCTGATGCCGGGACAGGTAGAGGTAGAAGCCGAGGTATCGGTGACATTTTCGATTGAGTAAGTAAGATGGTAGGGGCAGGCTCTTGGGTTATATTCTGCTCACGGCGTAGACCGGGAAGACGTGTATAGTTTCATATTCGCTGAAATTTTCCAGTGAGATTCGGATTCCATACGGTGATTTATGCGTATCTAAAAAACTGTGCAGGCTTTGCATACTTCCTTTTCCGGATGATTTAACTTCGACTGGAATGATCTGACCGCTTCGAACGATGGCGTAATCAATTTCTGCATTAGCACCGCCTCTATACCAGTAAAACAGCCCCGGCTCTGAATAGGGACTTGCAGTTTTGATGAATTCAAGGCCAGTTTCCATCTCGACGACGTCGCCTTTATTCATGTCGTCATAAATTTCGGCACCAAGAATACCTCCGGCATCAAGGCCGCATTCGGTCAGATAAACGCCTGAGTCAAACAGCAGCAGCTTTTTATTGGTCTCCTTTTCAGATACGCCGAGCGGTATGGCGTCGCAGGCAGAGGCCTTCACAGGAAATACCAGACCTGCTTTTTTTAGCAGGTCTATGCATAAATCAAAATAATAAGCACTCACGCCTGTGATGGCAGAGGATGATTTCGTCTGACTGCATACATGATGAGTAGCATAATCAAATACTTTTCGTATGATTTCCGGAGAGACATTCCTGCTGTATTTATTAAAATCGTCCTTGAAATTCAGGATGATATCTCTGTGAATCTGCTGGCAGGCCTGAATACTGCCGGTTTCTGCATATTCTCTTACGGCTTCAGGCATGCCACCAACGGTCAGAAATATTTTGTACTCTTCCAGAAGTTCCTGATGAGCATCGTTTGGTGTTTCGGAAAAGTCGGTATGTTTCAGGTAATCGGCTAAGATTTCCTTGCCAGTGCCATGAAGAAATTCTGTGAAAGAAAATGGATACATGAATATACTTCTGACTCTACCTACCGGAAAGTCAACGGGTGTATCGTTTTTTTTGCCATCCAGAACAAATTCCAGCAGAGAACCGGCAGCAATTACATACAATTCAGGCCTGTCTTCGTAAAAATAGCGAAGGGCGGTAATGGCTCGAGGGCATTCCTGGATTTCGTCGATAAACAGCAAGGTATCAGAGCTTATTCTCTTTGAAAAATGTAATTCGAGGCGATTGATGATTTTGTTCATATTCAGCTCGCCTTCAAATATTTTTCCTATATCCGGCTCTTTCTCCAGATTCAATTCAATGTAATCCCCAAACTGCTGAGATAGATTTCGTACAGCAGAAGTTTTTCCACACTGACGGACTCCGCGAAGAATCAGGGGTTTGTGTCGATCGGACATTTTCCAGTCAAGAAGAATATGATCTATTTCTCTATTAATGTACAATTTCTATGCCTCCTTACACAATGACTGCGGCTGCTTTCATCAATCTAAGAATATCATCATATTTAGAATTTGCCAATCGTATATTTAAAGATATTTAGAAAATGCCAACCGAAAAAAAGAAAAATATTTAGAAAATGCCAACCGGAAATGCAAATTAATTTTAAAAATGCCAATCGAAGCATTTGAGGACCAGGCCAAGGGAAGAAAAAACAATGCGAAGAGATTGATTCTCAGTGAACCAGTCTCGTCGCTTTTTCAGTAGTTACAAAATACGCAAAATACGCTTACGGATCTGGTTCTTGACGTGTACAGGTGTAACGGGTATAACGGAGCCATGGTAATTAGTTTCGCTGATAAGGATACAGAAAAGGTCTATTATTAAAGTTAGATGGAGGGGATGAACTGGCGGAAATTCATACCTTGCAGTACGCATAAGTCGAGCAGCTGATATTGGGGTCAGGCCCCCCGGGAAGAAATGAACATGGGAGATATTTGGAAATGAACTTATCAAAAATACATCACGTCGCAATTATCGTATCAGATTACGAAGCAGCCAAAGAGTTCTATGTGAACAGACTTGGTTTTTCCGTGGTCAGAGAAAACTATCGACCGGAGCGGAAGGACTGGAAGCTGGATCTGCGCATCGATGAACATACGGAGCTGGAGATTTTTGCAGAAGCAGATCCGCCGAAGCGTGTGAATCGACCAGAAGCCTGTGGGCTCCGGCATCTGGCGTTCTGTGTGGACAGTGTGGAGCAGACGGTGAAAGAGCTGGAGGAAGTCGGGATTGTATGCGAACCGATCCGAGTGGACGATTATACCGGAAAAAAGATGACATTCTTTCATGACCCGGATGGACTGCCGCTGGAATTGCATGAGTGAAGGGGATCAGGGCGTCCCCTGCCTCGTGGCCCTGTGTGTCGTTCACCTGCTTCAGGCCGGTGATGTCTCAGTATACCACAGCCAGGCTCTGTGATGGATCCAGGCGCTTGACATAGGCAGTCAGCGCAAAGCGATTCCCGAGCCGGGTGAGCGCGTCCTGAAAGCTCAGCTCAAGCAGTCTCGCGCGCAGAGTTCTCCGTCGGAGACAGGAGATCAGGAAGGAGGCCTCGATCTGAAGCATATCGTGGGAGTACTTTAAAAACATCGGAGGCGGGTTATCCACGCCGTAGAAGGCGATGACCTTTTCGGCGTCATACAGCGGGACCACCACGAGGGAATGGATGCCCTGGCGCTTCAGGTTTTCGTACTGCAGCGGGTCACTTTCCTTCGTTTCTTCCAGATCCCCGATCACGATCGCCTTACCGTCCTCGAAGTGACGATACCAGTTGGCACAGACCTCCGGCGGCACGTTCTGCAGATTGTCCTTCTCCGGGGTGACGCCAGGTGCGCACCACTCATAGGTGTTGTCGTCGCCGCCGCTTTCGTTTCGCTCGAAGATGTAGGTCCGCTCACCGTTGAGGAACTTTCCCAGATGCTCCAGGATGATATGGATACTCTCGTCCGGCGTTTCCGCAGCGATGGCTGCCTTCATACTCCGGTTGGCCAGCATCTCCATCTCCTGGTACATTTTGACCACCGCATCCTGCCGTCTTTCTTCCGTGAAATCGCTGGTGACATCGATCGCGATTTCCACGCGATATTTTCTACCGGTCTCCGTATCCTCTTCATTTAAATTCTGAAAAAAGGTGCATATGTTCTTCAAAGTAGCCATGGCTGTTTCCTTCATATCCAGATGAAAACGTCACCGGGACAGAAAGCAAGCCCGATGATGATGTTTACCTCGTCTATTTTAATTTTGTCATTTTCCTTTTGCGAACACAAGTCATACGAAATTTTTCGCTGTATGCAGCCATGGGTTGGACAGGTTTCACAAGTGGAAAAAATTTTTATATGAAAATATGTTGACAAAACGTTTTTTATTTCGTAGAATAAAGACAACAAAAGAAGAGATGCGATGGCGATGCTTCATCAAATTGATTCTTAACTCAGTGTGATGCAGATGGTAGAAAGTCATAGGCGATGCTTCAATGATTCGAGATCTGCATTTAAAATAAAATAAGGGAGGGTACTCCGATGGGATACAGAAGCCCGAATGATCAGTAAAACCCCAGTACTAGTGAAGATGACCTGGTACTGGGGTTTTACTTTGTCTGTTTTTCTTTCTATGGCGTGCCCGAAATTTCACAGAAATTTCACGCGGCCTTCCTTGACACGAATATCGAAAAGTATATCATGTAGTTCGTTGAATCAAGACAAAAGAGGCTTCTTATGGAATATTTCAACTACATCGAACACTACTTCGACATGGCGTCTGCCGTGCCGTTTTTCCTCGTTTCGCTCGCCGGACTCATCTTCGTGATGGGCGTGATTCTCGCCCTCGCGCGCATCCGGCAGGAGATCGATCGTCACGGCGCGTCGTCAGCCGCCACAGCTGACGAGGCCAATGCAGTCGACATCGACGCAGGGACCCGCCCGCAGAGTCGTACCCGGCACCAGTACGCCGACCGGATCGACGACCGTCTGAACGGTCGGGAACATTGGCCGGATACGGATCCGGCGACAGAGACCCGCCCACACAGTCGTGCCCGCCGGCCGCTGCTCGATCCGGTGGATACGCGGCCGCACGAGTTCATCGAATCCTTCTACGAGATGGCGTTCGCGAGCACCTCGATTCTGCTCCTGCTGTCGCTCTACTACATCATCGGCGATCGCATCAATCTCCACACCGTAAGTAAAGTCTGGAACCAGTACAAGGACTGGGTGCTCATCGGCTTTCTGCTCGTGTCGATGCTCGTGGATCGCATCTTCGACCGCGTCCTCGTGCCGCTGCGCTACATCTCTGCGCAGAAGCGCGGCTCGGTGCGGCTGATGGCGTCGATCTACGTCATGCTGATCCTCATGTACATCCGCTTCATCTATGAGGACTACAATTACGAAAACCTGATTCTCTACTTCGTGATGCTCGTCATCGGTCGTCTCGTCTACTTCGACGTCACCTGGGATGGCTTCCGAAACGACTGTCTCGGCCTGTTCAGGAATCTCCCGGTGCTCCTCCTCATGAGCGCCTACTCTGCCACGGTCGTCTGGTACGGTTTCACATCCGGCTTCCTCATGAAGGCCAACGGTGTCATCGTCAGTACCCTGATCGCGCACCTCTTCATGGACATCTGTATCTTCCTCTTCGACCGCTCGCACATCTTCGGCCTCTTCCTGCGCTGAGGCCTGCGCCGCCCGCAGCACGCGACCTTAAGAATTTCGTAAGGGGGTCTGACCCCATAAACTTTTGTTTAGATTCAGTTTAGAAAAATTTAATGGGGTCAGACCCCGCGGTGGCGCTTACTGCCGGCACGCGGTATAATGGGTGAAACTGCTGTGTTACAGCGCAGATCGTCGGGGAAACATCTGCTTAAATACGTCTGCTGCTCATCACCGGAAGGTGGTGAGTGTTGCATACGAAAAACGAAAGGATTTTATCTATGAACGAGAATCAGTATTTCAGCTATCTGGATGTCGGGCTGCCGGAGGCGGTAGAGAAGATGAAGCTCTGCGGAGAGCTCGAAGCTGCGGTTGACTGTATCGACCAGCGCCTCGCGTGCACGAATCTGCCGGAGAACCTCCGCTACTGCCTGCTGGCGGAGCGCGAGATGATCCGCCGTATGCCGGCTGACTTCCCGTACACCCGCGCGGAGGCGATGGACATCATCCGTGCGGAGATTCCGTCGTACACGGAGGAGGAGTTCGACGCGGCAGTCGCGTGCGGCCAGATCCGTTTCATCTATCTCCATGGCGAGATGCGGATTTTCAACCGTTTTTTCTCGAGCATGTGCAAATCCGTGCCGGAATTCCGTGATCGAACGAAGGTGGCACTGAACGGCGGCGAGAGCTCGGGCCGTGGCAGCAAGGGCGACCTGCGCCTGAACCGCTCGATGCGCATCATGAAGGAGCAGGGAGCGCTCGCGAACCGCATCACCATCCGCGCTACCGTGAAGGTAGAGGATGCGGCATTCAAGCCGGGCATGCTGGTGCGCGTGCACGTTCCGATCGCCGCAGCCTGCGAGCAGCAGAGCGACATCCGCATCGAGTCGATGTTCCCGGAAAACGGACAGATCGCGCCAGAGGACGCCGAGCAGCGCACGGTTTACTGGGAAGAAAACATGCAGGAAAACCACGAGTTCAGCGTGACCTACTCCTATGTGCACACCGCGAAGTGGCATGACGTGGAGACGGTACTGCACGGGATGCCAATGTCTCAGGGCACGATGCAGGATGCGGGCAGTGCGTGCTGTGAAGCAGCACAACGTCCGAGTGGCGTGCCGGAGCTGCCTTGCCTGAAGCCGGAGGCGCTTGCAGAGTACGTAAAGGATACTGCAGAGCTGGCGCCGCATATCGAATTTACACCGTACATCCGGGCGCTCACCGAAGCCTGCGCACAGGGCTGCACGACCCCGCTTGAGAAGGCGAAGAGCTTCTACGACTTCATCACGAAGAACTTCAGGTACACCTACATGCCGGCGTACTTCACGCTGGACAGCATCGCGGAGAACTGCGCGCGCAGCTTCACCGGCGACTGTGGTGTCTTCGCCCTGCTCTTCATCACGATGTGCCGCTGCGCCGGTATCCCGGCTGAGTGGCAGAGCGGCTTTGCAGCCGAGCCGGAATTCGTCGGCGGACACGACTGGGCACGCTTCTACGCCGAGCCATTCGGATGGCTCTTCGCAGACCCGTCCTTCGGCATCGGTGCCCGTCGGAATGAAAACGAAGAGCGTCGCCAGTTCTACTTCGGGAACCTCGACCCGTACCGCATGGTTGCCAACCGCGCCTTCCAGGCACCATTCACCGTGGACAAGCGCTACTTCCGTACCGACCCGTACGATAACCAGTACGGTGAGATCGAGACCGAAGACCGCGGCCTGCGATATGACGAGTATACGCGGAAAGCAGAAATCGTAAGCTTCGAAGAACTCGCATAAAGCACATGGCACGAAGAAATCGGACAGGGAGGGGACATTTGAACGAGACCAGATATTTCGACCTGAGTGCGGCGGCACTTCACATCATCGCCATGACCTTCATGCTCATGGATCACCTCTGGGCGACGCTTCTGCCGGCGCAGGAGTGGCTGACCTGTGTGGGACGCCTCGCCTTCCCGATCTTCGCCTTCATGACCGTCGAGGGCTACTTCCACACGCACGATTTACGGAAGTACCTGCGCCGTATGCTTGTGTTTGCAGTGCTTTCCGAGATTCCGTTTGATCTCATGTACGGCGGTACCTGGTTCTACCCGGTCCACCAGAACGTCATCTGGACACTTCTGCTCGGTCTTCTCGGTATACATCTGATGGAGAAGGCGCGGAAGAAACAGAAGCTGGCGCTTTATGTGCTGACCGTGGTTCTGGTCGTGACGTTCGGTGCCGTGCTCGGCACCCTCGGCATGGTGGATTACTACGGTGCCGGCGTGCTCACGATGTTCGTTTTCTATCTCTTCCGCGGTCGGAAGTGGTGGTGCTTCCTGGGCCAGCTCCTCGCCCTATACTGGGTCAATGTCGAGCTCCTCAGTGGTTTGATGTATCCCATTCACATCTTCGGTACCGAAATCGAGCTGTGTCAGCAGGGCCTCGCCCTCCTTGCGCTGATCCCGATCGGACTCTACCGCGGCCGCCAGGGCTACCACAGTAAGCCATTCCAGTACGCCTGCTACGCCTTCTACCCGGTACATATGCTCGTGATCGTGATGGTACTGAATTTCGTGAACCGATAAGACAAGTTTTTGTGGGTTCTTATCGTCTCGAACACTGATTTTGACATTGAAAATATCAAGCGTTCACGTTAGAAGACATTCGACTGTTTCATTCACAGCCGATAAAACTTAAAGCCAGGAGGAAAAACGATAAGAAATAAAAAAGGATTCACACTTTCGGAGCTCTTAATCGTCGTTGCAATCATCGGTGAACTTGTTGCGATATCAATTCCGATTTTTACTTCGCAGCTTCATAAAGCAGAGGTGGCGACAGATTGGGCGAATGTAAGAGCATATTATGCTGAAATTCAAACTGACTACATTTCGACAGGAAAGTATAATAATAAGGTTCCTAATTGGTGGGGGAAGGAAGAATATACCGGTTCATATAGTTCAATCACATTTTTAGATGGAAAAGTAGTATCTATGAAGGCGGGAAGATGCGTGGTCGGTTTTAAAGAGGGCTTTGGCTATTCTGTGGCATATACATGTAATAAGATAGATCACCCACAATGTGCGCTGACGTTGAGTAATGAGTAGATGATGTCGGATTCAGGCTGCCGTGAGGCGGCCTTTTTCTATATATTCCGTTCGCCGTTCTCCATTCTATGCTAAAATATAACTTAGCTGATAATGTGTCATGGGGCTTCGGCTCCATGTTTTTGTATGAGGGTTTTGATATGACAGATGCAGAGCAGAGAGAAGCGGCGCGGCAGTTTATAAACAGCTGGCGGAAGGGCGGCGGTGAGAAGCAGGACTGCCATATGTACTGGATGCAGCTGCTGCAGGATGTGCTCGGTGTTGAGAATGTGATGAAGTATGTCCTGTTTGAGAAGCCGGTCAAGCTGCCGGAGGGCGATGGTAAGGTACATACCCGATACATCGACGCCTACATCCCGGATGTGAAGGTGCTGATCGAGCAGAAGGGCTCCACGCATAAGCTGGACGAGAAGGAGTATCAGTCGGGTGGCGAGCAGCTGACGCCGTATGAGCAGGCGAAGCGTTATAACGATAACTTGCCGCTGTCGGAGAAGGCGCGCTGGATCGTTACGTCCAACTTCCTCGAAATCTGGATCTATGATATGGAAGCGACCGTCCCGGAGCCGACGAAGCTCAGCCTTCCGGAGCTCCAGAATAAGTACACGCTGCTGGATTTTCTCATCAAGAAAGACATGAAGCAACTGTCCCACGAGATGGAGGTATCCATTCAGGCCGGAGACATTGTCGGACTCCTGTATAGTGCCTTCCTGAAGCAGTACGGGATTTCGGACACGATTCCGAAGAAGGAGACGGAGGAGGAAAAGGCGAAGCGCGAGCATAAGTTACGCAGCCTCAATGCCCTCTGCGTGCGTCTGGTATTCTGTCTTTATGCCGAGGACGCCGGCATTTTCGGACGCCATGGCATGTTCCACGATTACCTCGCCGGCTATTCGGTGAAGGACTCACGGCGCGCGCTCATCGAGCTCTTCCGTGTGCTCGACACGCCGATCGCGGAGCGTGACGAGTATCTCGAGGCGGAGCTGGCGCAGTTCCCATACGTGAACGGCGGCCTTTTTGCGGACGAGTCGATTGAGATACCGCAGTTCAATGCTGAGATCAGGGCGCTGATCCTGGAGAGAGCGTCGGAGGGCTTCGACTGGAAGGACATCAGCCCGACGATCTTCGGCGCCGTATTTGAGTCGACGCTGAATCCGGAAACGCGCCGCGCCGGCGGTATGCACTACACATCCATCGAGAACATTCACAAGGTCATTGACCCGCTGTTTCTCGATGATCTGAAAGCAGAGTTTCAGGACATCTGTAAGATCGCGCAGCCGAAAACGAAGCGGAACAAGCTCGATGCCTTCCAGCATAAGCTCGCGACCATCGTATGCCTGGATCCGGCAGCAGGCTCCGGTAATTTCCTGACCGAAACCTATCTCAGCCTTCGCCGACTCGAGAATCAGGTCCTCAAGGAAAGACTCGACGGACAGATGACTCTTGGCGATGAAGAACTGAACCCGATTCAAGTCTCTATCCAGCAGTTTTACGGCATCGAGATCAATGACTTCGCCGTGACGGTCGCGAAGACCGCGCTCTGGATCGCGGAATCCCAGATGCTCGAAGAAACGAAGAGCATCGTCTACGGCTTCAACCAGGATTTCCTCCCGCTGAAAACCTACGTGAACATCACGAAAGGTAACGCGCTGAGAATTGACTGGAATGAGGTTGTGCCAAAAGAAAAACTGAAGTATATCATGGGGAATCCACCGTTTGTCGGAACTAATTATATGTCCGATGCGCAGCGTGTTGACATGGATAATATCTGGGGGCAAAAGCGTGGAAAGTTAGATTATGTATCTTGTTGGTATATGAA
Organism: Oribacterium sp. HCP3S3_B9; assembly: GCF_052064255.1. NCBI lineage: Bacteria > Bacillati > Bacillota > Clostridia > Lachnospirales > Lachnospiraceae > Oribacterium > Oribacterium sp. HCP3S3_B9. The sequence goes on along the minus strand of NZ_JBQHVY010000019.1, from coordinate 43,623 downwards.
AGCTGCTGACTTTATTTCTGAGACAGAAATCCAGGTGGCTTTTGTATCTACGAATAGTATATGTCAAGGTGAACAGGCTACATCATTATGGAAGGAGATATTGGTCAAAAAGGAGTGTCTGATTAATTTTGCCTTTCGGACTTTTCGGTGGGATAGCGAAGCATCTGAAAAGGCAAATGTCCATGTCGTTATAGTGGGATTTTCGAAAGCTGAAAGAAAGAAAAAATGGATATATGATGGTGATAATAAGCATTTAGCAAATACCATAAACCAGTATTTACTGGATGCCCCAGTCATAATAGTTGAAGAAGCGTCGTCTCCATTATGTGATGTGCCAGCTATTGTTCGCGGAAGTCAGGCGACGGATAACGGTTTCTACCTATTTACTGAGAATGAAAAAAATGAGCTCTTGAAAAATGAACCGAAAGCTAAGGGATATATTAAGCAATTTATGATGGGGCGAGAGTTTATTAACAATATTAAGCGTTACTGCCTGTGGATGCCAGACATAAGTCCGAAAGAGTTACGCTCAATGCCATTAGTATTGAAAAGAGTTGAAGAGGTAAAACAGTTTAGACTTGCAAGCAAAAATGTGCAAACTAAGAAATCTGCAGAAGTTCCATGGAGATTTGGCCAGTATCGGATTCCGTCAAAGGAGTATATCGCATTTGCAAAAGTATCAAGTCAAAGAAGGAGATATGTACCCTTCGGCTTTATGACTGATGATGTGATTCCGGGAGATAAACTATTTACAATCCCAGATGCATCCCTGTTTCATTTTGGAGTGATAAACTCAAATGTACATATGGCTTGGATGAGAACTGTATGTGGTAGAATGAAGAGCGATTATAGCTATTCGACCACCATTGTTTATAATACTTTCCCGTGGCCTTCTCCAACAGACGCTCAGAAGCAGAAGATTGAAGAAACAGCGCAGGGAATTCTCGATGCGAGAGCGCTGTACCCGGACTCGTCATTGGCTGATCTTTATGACCCGCTGACCATGCCGCCGGAGCTTCGCAAAGCACATACGAAAAACGACATCGCCGTGATGCAGGCGTACGGCTTCAGCACGAAGATGTCGGAAGCAGATTGCGTCGCTGCACTCATGAAGATGTATCAGGAACTGGTGGAGAAGTTGGAACTGTGACTCCCATCCGGGTCACGGAAATCAAGGGAAAAGAGTAATGTGGAAGGTGGTGTGCTATGCCTGAACAGCAGAATATTGAATGGAAAGAATCCTGGAGGGATGAATACCTGAAGTGGATATGCGGCTTTGCGAATGCTCAGGGCGGCAAGCTTTATATTGGCTGTGATGATAGCGGAAAGGTCGTCGGGGTCAGTGATTCCAAAAAGCTGATGGAAGACATTCCGAACAAGATAAGAGATGCTATGGGCATCGTTGTTGATGTCAATCGGCTCACAGAGGGAGACAGGGAGTATATTGAGATCGATGTTCCGCCGTATCCGATCGGCATTTCCTGCAAAGGAGTATACCATTATCGTAGCGGCAGTACGAAGCAGGTCCTAACCGGACCGGCGTTGGAAGCTTTCCTGATGCGAAAGCATGGCGCAACATGGGATCATTCACCTCTTCCTGTTTTCAGGGCTGAGGAAGTGGATGACCAAATCGTTGAGCATTTCAAGAAGCTTGCGGCAGACAAGGGCAGAATCGATCCGGCTCTTTTGAATGAATCTAAAGAAGTCCTGATGGAAAAGCTGCGTCTTACGAATGGTGATTATCTGACGAATGCGGCTATGCTTCTCTTCTGTAAGGACCCGGATAAGTATCAGTTGGGCGCTTATATCAAGATTGGCTATTTTGAAAGCGACTCCGATCTGCTTTATCAGGATGAAGTCCACGGCTCTATTTTGGAACAGGTCGATAAAGCGATTGAATTGATTTTATTCAAATATATGCGCGCTAAGATTACATATGAAGGGATTTACAGGCGAGAACGTTACTTTGTACCGGAGGCAGCACTAAGAGAAGCATTGCTCAATGCTATTTGTCATAAGCAGTACGAGTCGAGAATTCCGATTCAGGTCAGCGTTTATAATGACAGGCTTTACGTGGCAAATGTGGGACGTCTGCCTGAAAACTGGACGTTGGGAAATCTGATGGGTAAGCATGCGTCCTTGCCGTATAATCCTGATATTGCGCATATCTTTTACCTGGCAGGCTTCATTGAAAGCTGGGGCCGAGGTGTTGAAAAGATCTGTGATTCTCTGAAAGCAGACAGTCTTCCGATGCCAGAATATACCGTTCATCCCGGCGATATCATGATAAAGTTTACCGGGCCAGAGGACAGAATTGTCAGGGTGAATAATAAGGTGAATGATAGGGTGAATGTTCACGTGAATAATCGGGAAAGTACCCTGTTAAATTATCTCGTTCAAGATCCCGGCTACACGGTAACACAACTTGCTGCAATGATGAATGTCAGCCGAAAAACAATAGCGGGATATTTGAAAGCCTTGAAAGAGAAAGGCGCTATCGAGCGCATCGGAACAACGAGAACGGGTTACTGGAAGATCAAGTAAACAAAAGCAAAACAGCATAATGAATGAAATGAAGGCGTCGGTGTTATAGTCGGCGCTTTTTCGTTGTCTAAAAAGAAATGACCGGAATGACGGAGATGAGACTGCAATGGTGTTTCAGTGAGGGGCAGAGCTGACTTAAAGTCATAGCTCTGAAACAGGGCTGCTTTGCGTCAAAATCCGGAAAATCACTTAATATACAGGCTCGCGGAAGAGCCGGAGATAATGTCACAGGCGACACAGTGACACATTTTGCGAAAAGGGTAATGTCACAGGCGACACAGGGACAACTTTTGTGAAAATGGGTCATGTCGCAGTCTGCGCAGGGACATCTTTTACGCAATGGATAATGGCAGAAGCTTCCGGAGAGCGCGGATTGTGACAATGCGGACGTGCATCTACCTGCGAAGAGATATAAGAAACGGCCGCCAGCATTGGCGACCGTGGAACTTACTTCTCAGTGAAGATGTGGCGGTAGATCCAGCGTACGAACGGACCGCAGTAGAACATCTGGTAGAAGATGGCCATCGGGAAGTTCATGCCCCAGGTCTGAACGAAGGTGCCGAAGGTCTTGTCTTCCTTGAAGAGGATGGTGGCGATGAGGCTCATGATCGGGCACATCATGGTGCAGATGCAGAGGGAGATGTTATAGACGATCATCCCATAAACCATGACGAAGGCCATGATGGCGGTGAATACGACATTCTGAAACTGGGTTTTCGGCATAAAAAATCCTCCTGTGATGAAACCAGTGTTGTTCGTTATCATCCGGGAGGAGTGTGCGTTTCCAATATAAACCTGTGAAATTGTCTGTCGCGTCACTTTAGCATATATCTGCGCGGCGTGTATTTCCTGTTTGGCACATCGGATACGACAGGAAAGAATGTGGTATATATCGGCCAGGCGGGTGCTAGAAAAAATGGAGAGGGGATACTGAATCGTCTCCAGGAACACAGGCTGAATCCGAATAAGGACTACTGGACGGGGGCGGTCGCATTTACCACGTCGAATAACACATTTGGGCCGACGGAGATCAGCTATCTGGAAAATCGTTTCTGTAATATGGCACTTCAGGCGCAACGTTATGAGGTAAAAAATGCAAATGAACCTACGATGGGCAATATTACGGAAGAAAAAGAATGCGAGATGGAGGAATTCATCGACAATGCGAAGCTGATCATGGGTGCGTTGGGGCATAAGGTGTTTGAAACGCTCGAGCAGCCAGTGCCAGCGGAGGACTGCGCGTCTTCGGAACAGGCAGAAAAGGGCGTTCTTCTTCATCTGGAACGAATGGTTAAGGATGTCGGAACGGTTACGGCGGATGGAAAGCAGACGGCAGATGGATTTGTGGTCTACAAGGGAAGCCATATTTCACCTACGGATGATCATACCGTCTCTGCTACGATTAAAGAGAAAAGAAAGACAGCCCGGGTCGACGAGAATGGCGTTCTTCTGGAAAACGTGTTTTTTACGAGTCCATCCTCTGCGGCCGTGTTTGTGATCGGAAAGAGCGCAAATGGGCTTACAAGCTGGAAAACGAAAGATGGAAAGACCTTGAAGTCGCTGGAAGAGGATGACGGAAAAGGAATATGATTATGAGTATGTGGGAGCAGGTGACCGGAATGGTGCCTGCTCTTTTGAACCTTCGAAATCAGCTTCCAGCTAGATCGGGAAGGTGAATAAAGGCTGCTCGGAGGAGTTATTGACTACCTGGATTGTTGGCATCATAAAAATTTTTTTAACGAGGCAAAAAGCTGCTTTCTCGGCTGGAACTCGTGCTTTTTTATAGTCTGTTTCGGGACTATGGTCTGTTTTCGGACATTTTCAAAATCGACAAGGCACGTTACACTCATAGATACTCGAGACAACACTGGGAGATTCTGAACAATTCAACTTGGAAAACAATCAATTCAGACTCTTTTCGGTGGATAAATGTCACATGAAATTGTAAATGGAACTCAACTTGGACGGTGTACGAGATTCATAGCTGTCTAAAAAATGGGGCAACAAAAATTTCTGGTGTCCTTGACAATGGGTACAATTCATTCAGAGTTCACGGAGATCATCTCAAAGAAAGGAACATGGACTATGGCTATAACAACGAGAGAACTTGCCAGGAGAGATTTTGAGTATCTGGATAAGGAAATTAAAAGGCTGGAGAATAAAATCAAACTGCTTCCAGAAGGAAAACTTGTAGTGTACAACGTGAATGGGCATCGTCGCTGCTATCAGGCATATAAGGATCCGATGACGAATAAGAAGGTTCGAAGATATATTTCAAGTCGGGACAGGACGAAGATTCAGCGGATGATTGAAAAAACGCTATGTGTAGAAGCGCTCATCGATAAAAAGGAAGAGTATAGAGGCCTGAAAATGTATCTGAATGTCTGTAAGAACGTGGAGTCGCGAAAAGACAGGAGAATTGCAGAAGTACCTGAAATTCGGGAGTACACAGACAGGCTCACAGCATTGCCGACGAAATATCAAGAGTGGGAGAGGGCAGAGTTTCCGACCAATCCATTTCCAAATGAGGTGGGAATCAAGAGCGTGCTCGGCGTCGAGGTTCGGTCAAAATCAGAAGCATATATTGCATCGAGATTAAAAGCGAGAGGTCTGGCGGTGCGCTATGAGTGTGAACTGCAGCTCAATAATCGTAAGATATATCCGGATTTCACTATTATGGATCCCAGAACGGGGAAGATTTATTACTGGGAGCATCTAGGATTGATGGATGATGAGCGCTATGAAGAGCATGCGATAAAGAAGCTTCATGAGTATGCAGTCTCTGGGTACTATCCGATGATGGACCTGATCATCACGAGCGAGACGAAAGAGCGCCCACTGGATCTTGGACTCGTGGATCATATGATCGATTATTTCTTTGCGTAGATAAAATTTGCGAGTCATGGATATAAAGAATCGTCTCACAGAATAATTCTTTGATGCATCGTGGAAAGGTCACTGCGCGCATTGCTGTGTTAACCAGGATTCGGATCGCTACGGGGCAGTGTGATGACAGCGCGGATTTTCGCAAATGTCGCAAAATCACGCTCGTGGGCATTAGGAGTTGTGGGAGTTGACGCAATAAGCGGGATGCAGAGAAAAAGGCATTATCGAGATTTGCTATAGAAAGCTTTCGAAAAAATGAGCATTATCGAGATTTGCTATAGAGGGTTCTTGAAAAATAAGGCATTATGATATTTCGCAGTAGATGGGTATGAAAAAATAAGGCATTATCTTTTTCGGAAAAGTGACGCAATACAGCTTCCATAGATAAAAGGACATTATTTTCGGTAATGCCCTTTTAATTCGAAGCGGACTATTGTGTCATAAACGCAAAAATGAGGTGTCTTAGCCGGGCAAAAGCTGGAAAAAATAATGCCTTTTTGAATATGAGAGTGATATAGCAAAAAAGAGTAATGTCCTTTTAATCCCAAGCATGCTATAGCGTCACTGGAGTCGAATCATGGAAGTGTGAGTGGGGCAAGAGCGAGGAAAGGTAATGCCTTTTTAGTCCGAGACACGATGCTGTATCACAGGTTCGAGACATGGAGGTGCTGGCGGTGTGAAAGTGAGGAAGAGTAATGCTCTTTTATTCATAACTGGCTATGGTGCCATGCATCTGTGACCGGGGCGAGCAACCGGGGGTGATAATAAATCGCGAAAACAAGTCTGGACCTCCGCAGTAGGATTTTCTCTCCGAAAATGCTACTATATAGAAAGTAGACTTTGGCATGCCTGTGATATCTCCCGTCGGCGCACGGGGGACTATGTGCCGGGAAAGCCGGTGGTTTCGTCGCCGGCACACACCCTGTCCTTGCGAGTAAGGATAGAGGTAGACAGGCCATCCACTGGCAGTCATGTTGCACCGACTGTCTGATCAAGCTGAGCGAGGTCCAGCACGGTCATCCACAGGCAGTCCTGTTTTAAAAGAACGTACGAAGAGAAGAGGTAACAGATATGCGAAATTTTGATTATGTAACGCCGACGAGGCTGATTTTCGGTGAGGGTGTGATTTCTGAGCTTCCTGCGGTGATGAAGCCGTTCGGCAAGCGGGTGCTGCTCACCTATGGTGGCGGCAGCATCAAGCGGATGGGGCTCTATGATAAGGTGAAGGAGCTGCTCGCGGATTTCGAGATCTATGAGCTTTCGGGCATTCAGCCGAATCCGAAGTATGATCCGAGCGTGCTGGAGGGTGTGAAGATCTGTAAGGAGCAGAAGATCGATGTAATCCTCGCGGTGGGCGGCGGAAGCGTTCTCGACTGCTCGAAGGCGATCGCTGCGGGTGCGAAGTACGAGGGTGAGCCGTGGGATCTGATCAGTGGTCAGGTACTCGCACAGGACGCGTTGCCGATGGTGGATATCCTGACGCTGGCCGCGACCGGCAGTGAGTACGATTGTGGAGGCGTTATCTCGAGAACCGAGACCAACGATAAGATCGGTTACATGGATCCGCATCTTTTCCCGCAGGCCTCCATCCTCGATCCGACCTATACCTTTACGGTGCCGAAGAAGCAGACCGCAGCCGGATGCGCAGACGCCATCAACCACATCATGGAGCAGTATTTCTGCGAGGAGTCCTCACTGCTCAATGACGGCATGATGGAGGCAGCGTTCAAGAGCCTCATGGTGAACGGTCGCAAGTGCATCGAAAATCCGGAGGATTATACCGCCCGCGCGGAGATGATGCTGGACTGCACCCTCGCCTGCAACGGTATTTTCTCCCTCGGCAACAGCCGCTCCCTGTGGCCGTGCCATGGCCTCGAGCATGCCCTGTCCGCGTACTATGACATCACGCACGGCGAGGGCCTCGCGATCATCACGCCGAGATGGATGAAGCACATCCTGAACGATCACACCGTCGACCGTCTCGCGAAGTACGGCGTCAATGTCTTCGGCCTCGACGCAGCACAGGACCGCTACGACATTGCAAACCAGGCGATCCAGGCGACCTATGATTTCTTCGCTTCCCTCGGCATCCCGATGCACCTCCGCGAGGTCGGCATCGACGACAGCCGCATCGACGAGATGGCGCACCACGTCGCCGAACTCGAGGGCCTCGACGAAGCCTGGGCTCCGCTCCAGGAAGCCGACATCGCCGCGATCTTCCGCGCATCACTGTGAGTTTAGAAAAATTTAATGGGGTCAGACCCCATTAAATTTTTATTAAGATCAAAAATCGACCCCTCAGAACCAGTAGGCCCTCCGCAAACGACTGAGTTTTCTTCATGAAAACTCAGTCGTTTGCGGAGGGTGCTAAGGAAAAATACTCCAACTGGTTCTAAGGAGTCGATTTTGATTTGTTTACGGCTTCTACGTATGGCTTCGGGCACTTGCCCTCTGCTCATCCCGCCGGAAATTATGCCTTATTTTTCTCGTAAATCACGAGGAGTCCCTTCAGGAGCAGGTCCTCGTCGAGGATGATGTCCTTTTTACAGTGGGAGACGATTTTCCTTGCGAGGCCGCCGGTGGCGATGACCGTGGCCTTCTCGCCGAGCTCTTCCTCGACGCGGTCGATGATGCCGTCGAGGGCAGCTGCGCTGCTGTAGAGGACACCGCTCTTCATGCACTCGACGGTGTTCTTACCGATGACGTGCTTCGGTGCGTCGATGCTGATGCCGCTGAGCTGGGAGGCACGGGCGGTGAGGGCATCGAGGGAAACACGGACACCCGGCAGAATCATGCCGCCGATGTACTGCTTCTTACTGTTGACGACGGAAACCGTGGTCGCGGTGCCCATGTCGATCACGATGAACGGCACCGGGTACTCATTGAGACCGGCGACGGCGTCAGCGACGAGATCGGCACCGAGCTGACCAGGGTGATCCATGAGGATGTTGAGCCCGGTTTTCACACCTGGACTCAGCACCATGACTTCCTTCTTCAGAATCTTCTCCGCCGCGAGCTTCGCGGTGTTCGTGATCTGCGGCACAACCGAGGAGATGATACATCCCTCGATGTCGCTCCCCTTTATGTGGTAGATGTCGAGGACGGTCTTCAGGTCGACGGCGTACTCAAGCTCCGTTTTCGTCCGAACCGTCGAGAGGCGCTCGATGAAATAGGTCTTCTGATCATCGATGCAGCCGACCACAATATTCGTATTTCCGATATCAATCGCTAAAATCATAATATTCTCTCAATGTTATTTTAGATGTAAATGGAAAAGAAGTCCCGGAGGGCCGATAAATGAGGCCATACGGAGAGATCGAGTGAAATCAAGTCGGGTCCCCTTAGCGGCACTTGGTGTTATCTCTCCCTGGAACCCTCTGCAACGCTGAGTTTTCATAAAGAAAACTCAGTGATTGCAGAGGGCCTAGTGCCGCTTAGGGTCCCCGGCTTAGATTGAACCGATCTCGGAGTACTGTGCCTCATTTGACGACCCTCCGGGCCCCTTATCGCAGCACAGCTGAAAACTTACGCTGCTTCTGTGCTGATCTGTGCGGCAGTGATGAGGTGCGCTCTGGAGAGAGCCGCGCCGATCGCACCGGTGATGATGGTGGAAGATACCATCTCGCAGACCGCGTTGATGCCGACCATGAGGCAGCAGCCGATGATGACGTTATGGCCGCCCATCAGGTTCTGAACATACTCTGTGTTTCCGAACAGTCCGACGAGTGCAGACATGAAGAAGAGGGTGTTCAGGAAGGCTGAGAAGAAGCCGGTGACGGCGCATGCCACATAGGTGTTGCTGACCTTCCGTACGCCACGGAAGATGTAGCCGAGGCAGATGCCGTCGAGAAGACGCGGGATGAAGCGCTGCACGAAGGCAAGGAACGGGTTAATGCTGAAGAGCATGACGCCCATCGCGCTGGTTCCGCCGACGCCGATGCACTGCAGGAAGCTGGTGAGACCGAATACACCACCGGCCACCGCGCCGCCGACGGGTCCGAGTACGATCGCACTGATCGCTACCGGGATCACGTTAAACGAAATCGCGAGTGGGCCAATGTTTAAGTACCCGAGCGGTGTGTAGGACATCACCAGCAGGATGGCGATCATCAGGCCGAGTAAGGTGAGCTGTGCAGTAGTGAACTTGTTGTTTTTCATTTTGTTTCCTCCTTGTTACCGTTCCGTTTCAGATGCGATGAAGATCGATCGTACACGGATACAATACGGTGATGGAAAGCGGAGCGTTTTCTGGTCCGCTTCACATGGTTGTGCCGGAAATCCGGCGATTTGCGTTGCCTTCAGTTACATGAAAGAGAGAGCTCTGATGAGGTACCGGCACGGTGATGATGTGTCCGGTCGTCAGCATTGCCCGCAGCTTAGTGTGTAAGCTGAAGAATTTTATCCAGGATCGCTATGGCTGCATCCTCCTTGCTCATAAGCGGGAGTGATACGTCCGAATCCTGTGTAATCAGAGTCAGGACATTGGTGTCACCCTGGAAGCCGGCGCCGCTTACCTTCAGGTTGTTGGCGGCGATCATGTCCAGGTGCTTCTTCTCAAGCTTGGCTCTGGAATTACTGATCATATTTTCTGTTTCCATCGAGAAGCCGCAGAGGAACTGCCCCGGGTGCTTATGCTCGCCGAGGTACTTCAGGATGTCGTCGGTTCGCTCGAGCGGGATGGAAAGCTGATCATCTTTTTTCTTTAATTTGTTGTCGGCGACGGTCGTCGGGCGGTAATCCGCGACGGCGGCAGCCTTGATGATGATGTCCTGCTGATCGCTCACGGAGGTCACGGCCTCAAACATGTCGCGTGCGGTCGTGATCGGAACGAAGTGCACGAAGTGTGGCGGCTCGATCGCGGTCGGTCCACTGACGAGTGTGACCTCCGCTCCTCGAAGCATGGCCATCTTCGCGATGGCATAGCCCATCTTGCCGGAGGAGTGATTCGTGAGATAACGCACCGGATCCAGGGCTTCCTGGGTCGGGCCGGCGGTGACGAGCACCTTCTTTCCGGCGAGGTCCTTCGTACAGGCGACTTCCCGAAGGATGTACTCGAGAAGCTCGGCTGGCTCCGGCATCTTACCGGCACCGGTGTCGCCACAGGCGAGGTAGCCGCAGGCCGGGCTGATCACTTCATAGCCGAAGGACTGTAGCTTTCGGAGATTATCCTGCACGATCGGATTTTCGTACATGGCGGTGTTCATCGCCGGTGAGATGATCTTGTGGCAGCGACAGGCCATGATCGTGGTGGTGAGCATATCATCCGCGAGGCCATGTGCGATCTTGCCGATGACATTGGCACTCGCCGGGGCGATCAACACGACGTCTGCCTTCTTCGCGATGGAGACGTGCTCGACTTCAAACTGGAAATTTCGGTCGAAGGTGTCGATCAGGCACTTGTTTCCGGTCAGGGTCTCGAAGGTGATCGGGTTGATGAAGTTCGTGGCGTTCTTCGTCATCAGCACATGCACGTCGGCATGAAGCTTGTGAAGCGCGCTCGCGAGATATGCGATTTTATAGGCAGCGATACTTCCCGTTACGCCGAGAAGCACGGTCTTTCCCTGCAGCATGATGTTCCTCCTGTCCGGTCGTGATGGACTGTTTTGCTGTATAATTATAACATAGATTTTACAGAGTCACTGATTTTTTTCGGGTACGTAGATGATGCTCGGAAGCTGAAGGTCTGCATGATGATGGCTGAGCTGTTATTGACAGCTTCCAGGAATACGAAATATTTTCAAAAGTTAGTTGACACTAACAAATACATATAGTAATATACAGCCAAGGTTAGCAATAACTAACCCGAACAACGACAAGAATCTGTTTGAAGCGATGCCGGATGTTTTGATTCAAGCACCAGACATCCGGCACCGCTCATCAGGCAGGAGACCTCGAGCATCTGATACTGATTTCAGCTGTGAGAGGACAGGCACCAGACGCAGTAGACCGAAGACAGGAGAGCGATATGCCGGAACAGCTTTTAATCGAGAACTGCTCGCCGACGCTGGCGGGGATGAAACCGTCGGATCCACGCCCGGAAATCGTCGGACGAGTTTCCACATGAGATCGGCATCTTCCTCGGCTATCCGCTCGAGGATGTCGAGGGCTTCATCAACCATAAGGAAGAGGGCTGCAAGACGGTCGGCACCTGGAAGGTGTACGGCGATGTCGAGCAGACGGAGGCGTCCTTCCGCAGATTCCGGCGCTGCACCACGATTTACCAGCGTGCATGGGCGCAGGGGCGGACCCTCGAGGAGCTGACCGTCGCAAGCTGATGCTCTGTGACGCGGCCAATGCAGGCGGCCGGAGCGCACATACCTGCGCGGGCAGCACCACCTCACGGTGCCGATGTGAACGGCGGAGCGATGATCGCACGTCGGAAGCATTGAGCGAACATGACCAAATCGGTCGCTGACCATAAGCAGTGGCTGTTTGGATATATATGAAGGATGAATTTCGACCAGGCTTCGGATTTCTGCCGGAGTGACCGACTCGCCCTCGGGCGTCGAGGCATGAAATGAGCGTGTGTCTGAAATTTTTCTAAAGATGAGAGGAGGAATAATGAGCAAAGTTGCGGTTGTTTTCTGGTCTGGGACTGGGGAGATGGTGCATGGATGGAGGAGTGGAAGAGCCGTTGCGACACAGACGGCGCGGATGTGATCTCCACCGTGATCTGCCAGGATGCCCCGGATGAGGCGGCGCTGGCAGAGTGCAAGGCGCTGGGAACAGCACTTGCGTAAGAAACACTTTTGCGGGAATGCGACGCGCACGCGTGCGATCGAACAGCGCCTGCAATAAGAAGCACTTTTGGTATACGTACAAGATTCAAACTCTGATTTACATATGGTGACGGGGACTCCTGAACCGCGTGCACCATACTTCCTGAAAAGGAATTCTATTACCTAATATAAAATTCATACTCCATGTAAAACCGTCGTATGTGATGATGCATACGGCGGTTTTCTGTTGTGCCCGTCTGCGTGGCACCGGCCTGCGGGCTGCACCCGCCGCAGGGGGGAGAAGACAGGTGGGGACCGGGACGGCGATGACCCGGCGTTCAGTTATAGCACATATCCGGAAATGGAATAAAAGACATGATTGACATGTCTTTTACATCGTCGTATCATATAGCCCATGAGAGAAAAAGACGCAGACAATAAAGTCTTTTAGCTACGGCCTCAAATATGCGACACGAGGATATGTGATTTTTTGAGGGTCTTTCATAAAGTGAAGGAATAACAAGAAGAATCAAATGTCCGGCGATGTAAATGCTTGACTTTTACACGTTGCAGTGCTAACATACGAGCCAAGACAAAGAGGTCTGCGTCCGAAAGGATTCAGACCTCTTTGTCTTTTTACTTTACGGGAGGCACATGTCGGTAACGAAGACAGGGAGCGGAGGCGAGAAGATATGAAGAAAATAATCGGGTTGATCCCGCTGTATGATGACGAGAAGGAAAGCTACTGGATGCTTCCGGGCTACATGAAAGCCCTCGAGGCCTGCGGCGCACTTCCGATCATGCTTCCGCTGACAATCGATCGGGCAGAGATGGATGCCTGCTTTTCTCTCTGTGATGGCATCCTGATGACGGGCGGCCATGACGTGGACCCCGGCGTCTACCACGAGGAAGCGAAAGCGAGCTGTGGCGTCCGTTGCAGTCGCCGCGATCAGATGGAGAGCTACCTCTTCGATCGCTGCTACCGGGAGGACAAGCCGGTGCTCGGTATCTGTCGCGGTATCCAGCTGATGAATGCCCTCCTCGGCGGTACGCTCTATCAGGACCTGCCGACGGAGCATCCGTCCAGCGTGGAGCACCACATGAGCCCGCCGTATGATCGACCGATTCACACGGTCGACGTGAAGAAGGGCACCCTGCTCGCCGACATCGTCGGCCCGGGCCCCTATGCGGTGAACAGCTATCACCATCAGGCAGTGAAGCAGCTCGCCCCGAAGGCCGTCGCGATGGCGTACTCGGAGGACGGACTGGTGGAGGCCCTGGGCGTGCCGGATCGACGCTTCATCGTCGGCGTGCAGTGGCACCCGGAATTCGCCTACATGACGGATCCGAAATCGCGAAAGCTCGTACAGGCCTTCGTCGATGCGTGTCGGAAGCCTTAACAAACATGTTTCTAATCGGCGAACGCCGTTAGGATAAATCTCGTGAAGCGAGGCTTCACAGCAGAAAGATGAGAGGAGAAAATTATGAAAAAGAGTGCACTTGTAATGGCAGTAACGATGGCAGTCCTGGGTCTCACCGCGTGCGGAGGCTCCGATACCGCAGCGACGACCGCAGCCGCAACCACAGCAGCTGCTGACACCACGGCAGCCGCAGATACGACCGCAGCCGCAGCAGAGACCACGGCAGCCGCTTCAGACAGCGATAAGATATGGCAGATCGTAACCGATACCGCATTTAAGCCATTTGAGTACACCGATGACAGCGGAAAGCTTGTCGGTATCGATGTGGATATCGTCGCAGCCATCGCCGAGGATCAGGGCTTCAAGTATGAGATCAAGTCCATCGGCTGGGATGCTTCCATCGCCGCATGTCAGGCAGGTCAGGCAGATGGTATGATCGCCGGTGCGTCCATCACCGATGAGCGTAAGTCTTCTGGATGGATTTTCTCGGATGGATATTATGATGCAAACCAGAGCATGGCCGTTGCGGAGAACTCCGACATCACCGGCTTCGATGGCTTAAAGGGGAAGAGCGTCGCTGTCAAGACCGCATCCATGAGTGCAGATTACGCAGAGAGTCTCAAGGATCAGTATGGCTTCGAGATCACCTACTTCGAGGATTCACCGACCATGTACCAGGCTGTCGTCGGCGGTCAGGTTGCAGCCTGCTTCGATGATACGCCGATCATGGCGTCCAACATCAAGGATACCGGCCTCGGCATGAAGATCGTCGATGGTACCGGCAACGATCCTGCAGAGTATGGCTTCGCGATCTTCGATTCCAGCAAGCAGGAGCTCGTCGATATGTTTAACGCAGGTCTCAAGGACATCAAGGCAAATGGCAAGTACGATGAGATCATCGCGACATATCTCGGCTGATTCGGGCATGTCGTCTGATCGATGATGCGATGGGATCCGAGCAGGATCCCGCCGGATGATGCGATCACTTGACTTCATAGAGCAGAATACAGAATATCGTCGCAGTACATCAGCCTGACCCCTACAGACTGGTGCGCTGCGGCGTATTTCCATGAAGATGGAAATGGAACGGTTGGTGACATCCGAAGATCTACATCGGTTTGAACGGTGCGGATAAGCGGATGCAGATTATAGAAGGGTGAGACACTATGGCAAAAATTATTTCGGCCTACGGAAGACTGCTGGTGCTGGCGATGGGCCGCACGCTCCTGCTGGCATTTCTGGGACTGCTGTTCGCATGTATACTCGGTATGATCTTCGGACTTATGAGCGTCGTGAAGAATAAGGTATGCAATATCATCGCGCAGATATTCGTCTTCATCATCCGAGGCGTACCGATGATCGTCCTCGCGTTTTTCGTGTACTTCGGTGTACCGTATCTGCTGAATAATATACTGAAGATCGGTCAGGGCTTCACGATGTCGGCACTGCAGGCTGGTACCATCTGTCTCGCACTGAACTGTGGTGCGTACATGGCGGAGATCATCCGTGCCGGTATCCAGTCGGTCGACGTCGGGCAGATGGAGGCTGGACGGTCCCTCGGTCTTCCATACTGGACCACGATGCGGAAGATCATCATGCCGCAGGCGATCCGTACGATGATCCCGAGCATCATCAACCAGTTCATCATCACCGTGAAGGATACCTCCATCCTGTCGGTCATCGGCTTTCCGGAGCTCGTCAATACCGCGAAGAACGTACAGGCGAAGACCTTCATGTCTTTCCAGACATGGGCCATCGTCGGCGTCATGTACCTCGTCGTCATCACGATCCTGTCCTATATCGCGAAGATCGTGGAGGGGAGAATGAATCGCGGCGTAAAGCGCTGAGACAGTGGAAGTGAAGACATGAACGAGTACGGGCTTTGCCGGCGGTAGATCGGCAGTGCGTCTCGTTGCGGAACAGCGTGTGCGGGCAGAGATGCCGCAGTGCGATGTTCGAAGAAGGGAGGAAAAACCGTGATTTCAAGCGATAAAAATGTTAAAATAAAGGTAGAAAACCTTCGGAAGTGCTTCGGTGATCTCGAGGTCTTACGGGACATCTCGACCGAGATCCACGAGGGCGAGGTCGTCGTCATCCTCGGCCCGTCCGGCTCCGGTAAGTCGACCTTTCTTCGCTGTCTGAACAGGCTCGAGGAGGTGACGGCCGGAAAGATCCATGTGGATGGGGTCGACATCACCGATAAAAAGGTGGATATGAATAAGGTCCGCGAGAACATCGGTATGGTGTTCCAGCATTTCAATCTCTTCAATAATATGGATGTCCTGCATAATCTGATGCTGGCGCCGGTGGAACTGAAGAAGTGCAGTAAGGCAGAGGCCAGGGAGCGCGCGATGGAGATGCTTCAGCGCGTGGATCTCGCCGAGAAGGCCGAGGCATATCCGTCCCAGCTCTCGGGTGGACAGAAGCAGCGTGTCGCGATCGCGCGTGCGCTCTGCATGAAGCCGGACATCATGCTCTTCGATGAGCCGACCTCGGCCCTCGACCCGGAAATGGTCGGCGAGGTACTGGCCGTCATGAAGCAGCTGGCGGCGGACGGCATGACGATGGTCATCGTCACCCATGAGATCGGCTTCGCCCGTGAGGTCGCAGACCGCGTCATCTTCATGGACGGTGGCTACGTCGTCGAGGAGGGCACACCGCAGGAGGTGATCGTACATCCGAAGGAGGCAAGAACGATCAGCTTCATCCAGAAGGTGCTGTAGACGGGAGTGAAAGGGGTCAGACCCCCTTGTGAAATCCTTAAGGTGGTCGTCGGCGGTACGCGGGGGTCGGACCCCGGTGGCTCCTGGCAGCAGGATGCGGCGGGCGCAGGAGAGCTGCGTTACTAAAATTTAAGAGCGGAGGGACAGCATGGAAAAATATGTGATCACGATCTCGAGACAGTTTGGTTCATTCGGCAGCCTGGTGGCACGTGCGCTTTCGAAGCAGCTCGGCATCGAGTTCATGGACCGTGACATCGTGGAGGAAACCGCGAAGCGTATGAACACCTCCGTGAAGGAAATCAGCCGGAAGGAAGAGGACATCCGTTCGAAATTCTCCTATCATCTGTATCCGTTCGGTGTCGGCACGACCGAAATGGAGGATGAAATCTTCCTCGTGCAGGAGAACATCATCCAGGACTTCGCGAAGAAAGATTCGTGCATCATCGTGGGCCGCTGCGGTGCGTACTACCTTAGAAACGAGCCACGGCTGCTGCGTGTGTACGTGTATGCGCCGTATGAGGTCCGCGTGAAGAACTGCATCGACTACTTCGGCATGAACGAGAAGGAAGCGGTGAAGGCGGTACATGACGCGGATAAGGCGCGGGAGAGCTACCACCGGAAGTACATCCCGAATTTCCCTGGAAACACGGAGTACAGTGACCTCTGCATCAACAGCGCCTGCTACAGCATCGAGGAGGCCGCAGAGCTGATCCAGCACGCCGCGAAGCTGAAGTTCGGGGATATCTGAAGTGAAACATGAAAGCGAATAAGCAAAACAGCCGGGTGATTTCTTCACCCGGCTGTTCTGCTATTCGTATGTAATTTATTTACGGCTGGTCAGCTTGTTAAGAAGCATGACGACCAGTACGATGACACCCATGACGAGGATGATGCCGAGCATGCCGGAAGCCATCATCGGAAGGGTCTGTGTCCATGAAGAAAGATGTAACATATAAGGACTCCTTTCTGTATTTACGCAGCTCCGAAAACCTGAAAAGAAGGAATGGAGCTGCTCGTTGTTCGTGAGTCATCGTCACGAAACGAAATTCTCTTTACGCCATCAGGGTCAGAATCAGTCCACCCGCGAGGACGGATGCGATCTGGCCGGAAACATTGACACTGATCGAGTACATCAGAAGGAAGTTCTGATTGTCCTCCTCGAGGCCGAGCTTGTTCACGACACGGCCGCTCATCGGGAAGGCGCTGATGCCGGCGGCACCGATCATCGGGTTCAGCTTCTTGCCTTCCGGAAGGAAGAGATTCAGGAGCTTCGCGAAGAGCACGCCACCGGCGGTATCGAAGACGAAGGCCACGAGGCCGAGGGCGAGGATCAGCAGGGTGTCCGGACGAACGAACTGGTCGGCGGTCATCTGGCCTGCGACGGTGAGACCGAGCACGATGGTGATGAGGTTTGCGAGCACACTCTGCGCTGTTTCGCTGAGGGAATTCAGTACACCACACTCACGAAGCAGGTTACCGAACATGAGGAAGCCGACGAGGGCGACACTGGTCGGTGCGACGATGCCAGCGATGATGGTTACGACGATCGGGAAGAGGATCTTCGTCAGCTGGCTGACGCTGCCCTGCTGATATGGCATACGGATCTGACGTTCCTTCTTCGTGGTGAGTGCCTTGATAACCGGCGGCTGCACGATCGGTACGAGGGCCATGTAGCTGTAGGCTGCGACCATGATGGCACCGAGATACTTCGACTTCAGGACGTTTGCGACGTAGATCGCGGTCGGACCATCCGCCGCACCGATGATGGCGATGGATGCCGCATCCTTCAGATCGAAGAAGAAGCCGGCAGCGAAAAGTGTGAAGAAAATACCGAACTGGGCCGCGGCACCGAAGAGCATGAGCCACGGCTTCTCAAGCAGTGGTCCGAAGTCGATCATCGCACCGATGCCGATGAAGAGGAGCAGCGGGAAGAGCTCGTTCGACATACCTGCGTCGAAAAGTGCTGTGATCGGGCCGACGGTGTCGCCCTGTGTGATCGCGCCGGACAGCGGCAGGTTTACGAGGATCGCACCGAAGCCCATCGGGAGCAGCAGGCTCGGCTCCATCTTCTTCACGATGGCGAGATAAATCAGCAGGCCGCCGATGGCCCACATGACCACCATCTGCCAGTGCAGGTTGCCTGCATTGGCAAACAGTGCAGCGAATGTGTTCAAAAAGTTCATGTTCTACCTCCTGAAAAACATCGTGGCAGAAAAAAAGAGACCCTGCCACAGACCTAAACTGTGACAAAAGTCTCAAGCGAACACATGACATCGGGCGTTTCCGCCGTGCTGACGCTGCCATGCAGCAGTCGCGCCCCAAACCGATCCGAGATGACTGCCCTTTACTCCCCTTTGCTGGAATCAAATATATCAGTGAGTTCAATTTCTGTAAAGCAGAAATTAGAAAAGCAACGCCCTGTTATGACTCCGATATCGAAATTGAATTGTGCACGCATGGAATTATCAGTATCTGCGTGCTATAATTCAGAAATGCTTGATGATGTATCAGGCATAAAATGAAGATGATAAAGTGATTTTAAGCAAGGGCGCTTCAGGTTTTTCCTGGAGCGCCTTTTTGTGATGCTGGATGGAGGAGAGCGTTATGCGTACAGCGGCGAAACTAATGGTGGAGTGTCTGGTGACGGAGGGTGTGAAGTACATCTTCGGTATCCCGGGGGAGGAAAATCTGGAGCTTGTGCAGGCGATCGCGGACGAGCCGCGGCTCCATTTCGTCGTGGTGCGGCATGAGCAGGGCGCAGCGTTCATGGCGGATGTGTACGGGCGACTCACTGGGAAGGCGGGCGTGTGCCTCGCGACGCTGGGACCGGGCGCGACGAATCTCGTGACGGGCGTGGCGGATGCGAATCTCGATGGTGCGCCGCTCGTGGCGATCACCGGTCAGGTCAGCTCGGATCAGATGCATCTCACGAGCCATCAGAATCTCGACCTTGCGAAGATCTTCGAGCCGATCACGAAGCGTACGAAGCTGGTCATGCGTCCGGATACGGTCAATGAAATCGTCCGTCTCGCCTTCAAGTACGCGGAGGGTGGTGCCGGTCGCATGGGGGCCGCCCACATTGACCTCCCGGTGGATATCGCGAAGATGCAGGTGAGTGGGCTCGAGATGCCGCTGATGAAGGATGCGGTCTGCCAGCAGGAGGCCGAGGAGTCGCAGATCCAGATGGCGGCGGAGTCGATCCGTACGGCGCGGAAGCCACTGATTTTCGTCGGCAACAATGCAGTTCACTATGCGTCGTCCCAGGTGATCACGAAGTTTGCGGAGAAGCTGCACATTCCGGTGGTGAACACGATGATGGCGAAGGGCATCGTCTCGGCGGACAACCGCTACTCGATGATGACCATCGGTATCCCGCAGCGGGATTATGTGAACCGGCTGTTTGAGGAGGCGGATCTCGTCATCTGTATCGGCTATGATCTGATGGAGCTGAAGCCGTCGAAGTGGAACGCAGAGCGGAATCATCGGATCGTGCATATCTCGAACTGGCAGGCGGATATCAGTAAGTACTACCAGTGCGAGGTCCAGGTGAATGGTGAGATCGATTCCTCGCTCGCGCGTCTCGGGAAGCTGCTGGAGGCGAAGGAGGAGCCGACCTGGGCCTTCGCTATCAAGGAGCGCTTCGAGGAGTCCATCGAGGAGGCGGTGCAGTCAGATGCCTTCCCGATGAAGCCGCAGCGCATCGTGGCGGATATCCGAAAGGCACTTTCCGATCCGGAGGACATCCTGATCTCGGATGTCGGTGCGCATAAGATGTGGATCGGTCGTCTGTATGGCTGCTACAAGCCGGAGACCTGTATCATCTCGAACGGCTTCGCAAGCATGGGGATCGGCGTGCCGGGTGCCGTCGCGGCGAAGCTGGTCTATCCGGAGCGTCGTGTGCTGGTGGCGACGGGCGATGGCGGCTTCATGATGAACTCGCAGGAGCTGGAGACCGCGGTACGGCTCGGTGTGAACTTCGTCGTTGTGATCTTCCATGACAGCGAGTACGGCCTCATCAAGTGGAAGGAAGAGGAGCAGTATGGTCGTGCGGCCTTCGTCGACTTCACGAATCCGGATTTCGTGGCGCTCGCGGAAGCGATGCACTGTAAGGGTGTGCGTGTGAACTCCGCGGCGGAGCTCTCTGAAGCCATTCGGAAGGGCTTCGAGGAGAAGGTACCGGTGATCATCGACACGCCGGTGGATTACTCCGCGAATGAAGAGCTCAGCGCAGAGCTGAAGAGCCTGTAAGTTACAGAAAAGACAGGAGTCTGGAGGGCAGGCACCGAATACACAGTGTATTCGATGGCTGCCCTCCGGGTCCCTACCTTTTACATCATAGCGTATAGTACTTCTGGTGCTTCGCTTCATCCTCGATGAGCACATAGAAGAGGCGTCCGTAGCTGCTGTGCTCGCTGCCCAGGCGCTGTTCGGCATGAGCTGGAGCTCCCAGAGATCGCCACCGAGAGAGAACCAGTGGGAGACCGGATCCACGAGCGTCTTCTCAGAGCGATAGAACTCGACGTAGGTCGGATCCCATGGGGAAGCGGACTTCAGCAGACGATATTGATACCCGAAAAAGTCGAGGGAGCGCATGGAATCGGATGTGAAAATTGTATCAGTATTTGTGCAGAATCGATGATGTGCAGGCGTGGCTCGGATTCCGGCTGCTGTCCGCCGAGCCACGAGCGAACAGTAACACAAGAGGGGAAATGATGCAGTGGTGTGTCTGAAAACACGTGGACATGGAGGGGATGGTCGCGCTAGAATATGTGCAGCAGAAGAAAGAAGGCATCATGGTATGAAAAAACAGAGGGGTAGAAATCGGATGAAGCGGATGGGTGCAGTGCTCCTGTCCGTTTTTTGTGTGCTCGCAGCGGTGCTGGTCCTGCAGACGTCGGGACAGCCGGAGAGTGGAGAGCATGTGGCGCAGGCGGCGACATCGCCGGCTTCGGAGGAAGCCGCCACGCAGGCGGGCAATGCAGGCGGCGGGCAGGATAGTGGCCGTGCCGGGGCAGCGCAGGCGACCGGGAACACAGGGATCGCGCAGGCGGGGACGCTGACGGTGACCTGGCTTGATGTCGGGCAGGGCGACGCGGCGGTGATTCAGTGCGGCGGTCAGTCGATGCTGATCGATGGCGGCAAGCCGGAGAAATCTTCCTATATATATGCGTGGCTGCAGCAGCATGGCCTCAGCTATCTCGATGTGATCGTGGCGACGCATGTAGATGCCGACCACATCGGCGGGCTCTCGGGTGCGCTGAACTATGCGTCGGTCGGGACAGCTTACTGCCCGGAGACGACAGGCACGACGGAGACATTCCAGAGCTTCGTGAAGTATCTGGCGCAGCGGGGTAAGCAGATCACGGTGCCGACGGCGGGCGAGACCTTCGCACTCGGCGGTGCGCAGATTCAGATCCTCGGGCCGCTACACCGTGCGGAGGACAGCAATGATAACTCGATCGTTCTGAAAGTGAGCTTCGGTGCGACCTCCTTCCTCTTTACGGGCGATGCGGAGCGCGCGGAGGAGCAGGATCTTCTGAATAGCGGTGTGAACCTTCAGAGTACCGTGCTGAAGGTCGGCCATCACGGCTCGGATACCTCGACCTCCTATCCGTTCCTGAGGGCAGTCGCTCCGCAGTATGCCGTGATTTCCGTCGGTGCCGGCAACAGCTACGGTCATCCTACGGAGGCGGTGCTGTCGCGGCTGCGGGATGCAGGTGTCACGACCTTCCGCACCGATATGCAGGGTGAAATCACTGCCGTCAGTGACGGCCAGACGATCAACTTCAGCACTGCGAAGAACGCCGTGGCCATCGCGTCGACCAATGCAGGCGGCGGGAACGCAGATGGCGCAGCGGGTGCGGGCACGACGGCGGGGAGCTATGTGCTGAACACGAACAGCCACAAGTTCCACCTGCCGAGCTGCTCGAGTGTGGAAACGATCAGCCCGAAAAATCGGAAAGATGTGAACGAGTCACGGGAGCAGATCATCAGCGAGGGCTATGCGCCGTGCAAACGGTGTAATCCGTGAGCACGCTTATGCGCCTGCCGCATCAATAATAGAGATATAAATCATTTTACGCATGAATGGGCGTGCGCTATAATCGGCTTAATATTCTGAAGGAGATGAAGCTATGAATAAGGATCTGAAGATCGTGGTGGTATATGGCGGGATTTCGACGGAGCGGGAGATCTCGCTTCGGAGTGGACAGGCGGTGTTTGAGGCGCTGAAGGAGTATGGCTTCACGGATGTGACGCTGTTTGATCTGCACCATGACAACATCGGCGAGCTCCTCGCGATGAAACCGGAGATCGCGTACCTCGCGCTGCATGGCAAGGGCGGCGAGGACGGCTGCATCCAGGGTGTGCTGGAGCTTGCGGGGATTCCGTATACCGGTCCGGGTGTCGGCGCGAGTGCGGTCGGCATGGATAAGATCTATACGAAGAATATGCTGAAGGCGGCGGGACTTCCGACGTCGGAGTATATCGCGGTGCATAAGAGCGAGATGACGATGGACGAGATCGCGGCGCGGATCGTCGAGAAGATCGGACTGCCGGCGGTGCTGAAGGCACCATGCCAGGGCTCCAGCATCGGCGTCGAGATCGTGAAGGAGGCGTCGGCGCTGCCGCAGGCCATCGAGGACATCTTCTTGTATGAGGACCAGCTGCTCGCGGAGAAGTTCGTGGTGGGCACGGAGATCACGGTGCCGATCATCGGCAACGAGGAGCTCCAGGTGCTGCCGGAGATCGAGATCACCTCAGAGCGTGAGTTTTACGACTATAAGGCGAAGTATACGCAGGGGCTCTGCCACCACATCATTCCGGCGCGGATCCGTGAGGCGGATCGCACGGCGGCCATCGAGATCGCGAAGAAGGTCTACCGTAAGCTGAACCTCTGCGGCGTATCCCGCATCGACTTCATCGTCGGTGCGAGCGGCCCGATCGTCCTCGAGGTCAACACCCTCCCGGGCATGACCGCGATGAGCCTCGTCCCAGACGCGGCCCGCGTCGCCGGCATCAGCTTTCCGGAGCTCGTCGCGAAGATCATCGACTTCGGCCTCCACGCGAAGCGCGGCTGAGGGATTTCGTAAGGGGGGTCTGACCCCATAAACTTCAGAAGGGATGCCTCATTATTTTTTAATAAACAGGATTGGAAGTCCTCCATTTCTGCTATGATATAGGAAGCACAAACAAAAGGAGGCTATCATCATGGAATTATATAAGGCACTGAATATTCGAAAGTCCATCCGCTCTTATACGGGTGAAGGTATCACCGACGCGCAGCTCGAGCGCATTCTCACCGCGGCGTACGAGGCACCGATCGGCATGAAACGCTACGACAGCATCCATCTCACCGTGATTACGAATCCGAAGCTTCTTCATGAGATCGATGCCAATGCAGCTGCCGCGAGTGGAGACCCGTCCCGCCACCCGCTCTATGGCGCACCGATGATGATCCTCGTGTCCTCGAGCCAGACCAGTAACGTGGCAAGCGCCAATGTAGGCATCGTCATCCAGAATATGTCCCTCGCTGCCGTTGAGGAGGGCGTCGGTCACTGCGACATCTATGGTGCCATCCGTGCGCTCGTGAAGAACGAGGAACTCGTGGCGAAGCTGCATATCCCGGAGGGCTTCGTGCCGACCGGTTCTATCATCCTCGGACAGACCGACGAGGTGTATGCGGAGCGGGAGATCCCGGAGAGCCACAAGTACAGCATGAATGTGCTGAAATGATTTTGATGTTCTGTATGGAGGATGAAATAAGATGACTGAAATGATGAAGCGGAGCCACGCGCTTCGCGATGATACGACGACACACTACAACTGCGCGCAGGCGGTGTTCATCCCATTTGCCGAGAAAAAGGGCATAAGTGCAGCGCAGGCCACCGCCATCACCGCCAACTTCGGAAACGGCATGCGTGCAGGCCTCACCTGCGGCGCCATCACCGGCGGACTCATGGCCCTCGGTCTCTATGACGCCGGCGACGCAGAAGCGTCCGCAGAATTCATGCGCCGCATGAAGGACCTCCATGGCGGCCTCTCCGACTGCCGCGACCTGCTCCGCGAGGAGGTACACAGCCCGGCGGAGAAAAAGCCACACTGCGACGGCATGGTGTACGAAGCCGTGGAAATCGTCGAGGAAATGCTGATGGCGAGAGGACTGCTGTAAAACGGCGAGAACACAAAATAAAAGCTAATAAAAATGTAAAGGCCGCAGGAATACTGTGGCCTTTTGTAATATATCGTTGCTTGAGGACCAAGGACAGAAATCGTATAATATACATGATACCGTATGAGTGGATTGTTACTGATAGATGAAACGAACAGGAGAATGGTATGAGTACAGATACGGCATTCTTATCAAGCAAGGGGCGATATATTATCTTCTCATGGAAAAACAGAACGATACGTTTCAGGGGGCCGTATAGCTTAGAGCGAATCGAAAGAGTCAAGGAATGGGATGAAGGATATCTGGTCGTAGATGCGAAATATCAGCATAGTGCAGAAGAGGTGGAAGACTACATTGATCTCGTGCCTGTTCTCGAGAGATTATATATAAATGCGAAGGAATTTCTTTCACCGATTAAGAAAGTTGAGGTGCGGTATGCCGGATAAAGAACTTAAGAGAATTGCAGATAAGGCGGATATGATTATTGCTGGATATTCTTTTACCAAAGATCAGGAGGGCTTCATAAGAGTTCTAAATTTAGAGAATCCAGAAGAAGCATGTCTGTTACAAAAGGATGGAGAAATGCTTGAAACAACTATGGATGACATTACATTACTGAAAGTTCAAGCCTACTATCTGAAGAATAAGGAATTCATGGAGGATAGTGATGCCTAAGTATTTTCCATTCAAAGTCGCAGGGTATTATCTATATTATACGATGGAGTGTGTGATTGAATGTATGCATGTCCATGCCAGTGATGCAAGATTGACAGAGGGAGGATCCGCAAAACTTTTTGTTAAACCAGATGGAGATACGATTATTCAGCATAAAGGTAAAGTATCTGATGCCGATATGCGAAAAATTCAGAAGTATATAAAGCTCAACCATGAAACGATGTTTGAAATGTGGTCACGAAATTCTGAACATGGTTATTATGGTGAGAATAAATGATTTGTATTGGGATAATGGGATTCATAATTCTTGCAGTCTCATTTGTGGCTATCGCAGTTGTTGTTCCAGTGGCATTTCTATCGGTGGTTAACCTTCTAAAGGAATGTTTTTGTCATGGCGCTTCTGATGGATTTTTTGAAAAAGGGTTAGCGAGAGTAGCGGTCATTTTACAAATTGCATATTTTCCAATGCGGATTGGCTGTTATCTATCAGATGCGTTTCTTAAATATATTGAAAACTGGGCTATTTATAAGGTCGGCATCTACTGGATTCATAGTGCTAGAAGCTATGCTATCGTTTTTTGGATAGTCAGCTTTGTAATCTGTATAATAACAGGATTTTTTACGGATCCGCTTCTGAAAAAGAGTAAAAGCACTTGGGTCTATGGAGGCGTGTTGCTCTTGTCTGTATTGCTATGTTTACTGGCTATCGTATCGCCTATTTGGCTTTGGAATATGGATTTCTGTACGCAATCAGTAAACGGACAAACGAAAGCAGTATCTACAAACAAGCAGTCATCTAAGACTGGTAGCGTGGGAGAATATCAGCCGAATGATAATTGGATTGATGCACCAGAAGGTGCGACGTATGTGATTAATATGAAATCCGGAAAATTCCATCGGTTTGATTGTGGCACGGCTTATAATGCATATAATACGGAGACATTCGAATTTACTTATAAATCACATTCGGAACTTGTGTCAGAAGGATACTCTCCTTGCGGTAACTGCAATCCTTAGTGATTTTATGAGAAATTGCATGTTATGCATCATAAAATGAATTTCAGCGCATAGTTGATTTAGTAATATTTCAGTAATAAGTACTGAGAAGGGGGATGAATGTATTGCTTTAAGTGTGGACAAAAGATACCTGAAGACTCGGATTTCTGTCCTTATTGTGGGGCGGAAATACCAAAAGATAAACCGAAAAAGGAAATTAAGCAAAACCCTGTGATTTCTATTATTGCAATCGTAATAGTCGTTATAGTTATAATGGTTGGCGTAATGGGTATAAAGAAGTCAGAAACCAATACTAATAAGGAAACTGCGTATACCGAGGAAAAACTGGATAATCAAGATAGTACTATCGCTCCGGTCGTAAATAAAGGATTTCAAATTGTTGATAAAGATGGAAGCGTTCTTCTTACAGGTGAGGATGTTTCAGATGTCAGTTGGAAATCTTTTAAAGGAAGTGATGGGGAATTTAAATATACAGTGAAACTAAGCTTTACGGATGAAGGAACGAAGAAATTAGAAACAGCTACTGAACAGAATCTTAATAACCAGGTTTATATTATGGTAAATGATGAGGTGATGATTTCACCAGTGGTGACACAGACCATAACAAATGGGATGTTTTGGATTACTGATTTGAAATCGCAAGAAGAGGCAGCTTATATGGCAAATTCTATTGAGGCGTGTATTGGCTAAATAATAGGAGGCATAAAATGAATAGTGAAATAGCTGCTTCGGTTCTTACCCTTGATTACGGAAGAAACGCTTCTTACTTGCTGATTGATGATCCGCTCCTATGGTTCCTTCTGGTAGTTGTGAGCGCTGCAATTTATTGTATTCCTGCGTATCTTATAAGATATCGTATATTAAAACATCCAGTCAATAAAAAATGGCATTCATGGTTGATTGCAATTGGGATATATTTGATTATTGCAGTTATTGAACTATTAATTGCTTTAAAAATAGCTCCTCACAGTATGGTTGAAAAGCATACAGCATGGGTGTGGTTTTTTGTGGCAATCTATATTTTACAAAGGAAAGATAGAGAAAAACATAGTATTGATCCTGATATTGAAACGGTTCCGGATGAACAATTTCATATAAATTCAGAAATAAATTTGAACTATGAAGAAAATCCAAAAAATGAAATAGAAGTAGAGGATCAGATCAAGAAAGAATTAGAGATAAAGAGAATAGATAATGCATCTTTAACAGATAAGCTGGATAGAATCACTGAAAAGCAAAATCAGATAGTTGCTCTTGAAGTGAAACCAACTATGGCTGAAAGAGTAGAAGATAAAAAAATATCAGATGAAATTGAAAAGGATGAACCGTCACCTGAAATAAAGTTTTGCCGGAAATGTGGAACAAGACTAAGAGAGGGAGCTTTATTCTGCGATAAGTGTGGAACCAAAATTCTTAGATAGAGACGCCCATTTCGTTTGACTATTCCTATCTGCTCGGAAAAGTAGTATCATCAACGAAGTTTTAAAATTTCGGGGGTGTGCCGGTGGAAACAAATCCAAACAAGATCGATATGCTGCATGGCGGGCTTTTCTGGAAGCTCGTACTGTTCGCACTGCCGCTGGCAGCGAGCAGTATCCTGCAGCATTTTTTTAATTCGGCGGATGTGGCGGTGGTCGGTCGTTTCGCGGGTGGCGATGCTCTCGCGGCGGTCGGTGCCAATGTTGCAAACGTGGGTGTCTTCGTGAACTTCCTGGTCGGTGCGTCGATCGGTCCGAATGTCGTCGTGGCGACGCTGATCGGTAGCGGGCGCATGGACGAGGTGTCGGATGCCATCCACACGGTCATCGCGATGGCCATTACGGGCGGTCTCCTGCTGATGGGCATCGGCCTCGTCATCGCACGCCCGCTCATCGAAGCCATCGGCACGCCGGTGGAGGTTCTCGACATGGCGGTGCTGTACTTCCGCATCTACATGCTCGGGCTCCCGTTCATCACACTCTATAATTTCGGCGCGGCGATCCTCCGCTCGATCGGAGACACGAAGCGCCCGCTGATGTACATGATCTTCGCCGGTGTCCTGAATGTCATCCTGAATCTTCTGTTTGTCGTCGTCTTCAGGATGAGCGTGGCGGGTGTCGCGCTCGCGACCACCCTCGCAAACTTCACCTCGGCGGCGCTGGTGTTCCGCACGCTGCTCCATGAAGAAGGGCCACTTCGGCTCCGGATCGACTGCATTCGCCTGCACCCGAGGTACATGAAGCGCGTACTGCAGGTCGGCCTCCCGGCGGGCGTGCAGGAGTCGGTGTTCTCGGTTTCGAACATCTTCGTTCAGGCCGGCGTCAACAGCTTCGGCGCGCAGGCCATCGCAGGTGCGGCCGCGGGCCTCAATTTCGAGTACTTCACCTATGACATCTGCGCCGCGTTCGCGCAGGCCGCGGTAACCTTCTACAGTCAGAACCTCGGCGCGGGCGAGCATGGCCGCTGCCGTCGCGTTTTCCGCCTCACGATGCTCCAGTCCATCCTGTTCACGCAGCTGCTGGCGCTGCCGTTCACGATCTGGGCGCGCGAATTCGCGGGACTCTACACGACGGATCCGGTCGCCATCGACTACGCTGTGAGTCGCATGTACCACGTCATGGCGGTTGAGGGGCTCTGCACCCTCTTCGACACCCCGTCCGGCGTCCTTCGCAGCATGGGCTACGCGATCAGCCCGTCCGTCATCACGATCCTCGGCACCGTCGTCTTCCGGATCATCTGGCTTCTGACCGCCTTCCGCGTCGTGCCGACCTACGAGGTGCTGATGAGCGTTTACCCGGTTTCGTGGGTGCTCACCGGCGGCACGCTGATCGCCATGTACTACCGGGCGCTCCGAAAGCAGCGCCGCCTGGCGTAACGCAGCCGGGAGTTAATGGGGTCTGACCCCATTAAATTTTTCTAAACTAAATCTAAACTGAAGTTTATGGGGTCAGACCCCATAAAGAGACGCAGGAAAGGAATGTAAATGAATCAGGAACGTTTCGAGAAGCAGCGGGAGTTCATCCTGGAGATCGATAAGGAGAAGGAAATCTACCGGCAGACGCATCTGACAAATCACGGGCGTCGCGAGGGGGATGCGGAGCATGCGTGGCACATGGCCATCATGGCGTACCTGCTTCGCGAGTACAGCAACACCGAGGTCGACATCGCGCATGTCATGATGATGTGCCTGATCCATGATATCGTGGAGATCGACGCGGGCGACACCTACGCCTACGACGAGGAGGGGCTGAAGACGCAGAGGGAGCGTGAGGAGAAGGCGGCGGACCGTATCTTCGCACTGCTGCCGGCGGATCAGCGCGATGAGCTCCGGGCACTCTTCGAGGAGTTCGAGGCCTACGAGACGCCGGAGGCGAAGTACGCGCATGCGATGGACAACCTCCAGCCGCTCCTGCTCAATGCCTCGAACGAGGGCGACGACTGGAAGACGCACGGTGTGTCGTTCAACACTGTGTGGGGCCGGCAGCAGAAGACCGCTCGCGGCTCCGAGGCACTCGCAGCGTTTTCAAGAGCTGTCATGGAGGATTTCGCTGACCGCGGGATCCTGAAGGATGATCGCGACGAAAAGCACGAGCGCTAAACAGCTTCTGAGTTTATGGGGTCTGACCCCATTAAATTTTTCTAAACAGATTCTAAACTCAAGTTTATGGGGTCAGACCCCGGGGAAGCGAGGAGAGGAGACAGCATGGGAGAACGGACATTTCGTGTGGCGCGTCCGGAGGATGCGGAGGCGCTGCTGGCGATTTATGCGCCGTATGTCGAGGAGACGGCGATCACCTTCGAGTACGAGGTGCCGAGCGTCGAGGCGTTCCGTGCGCGGATCGCGCACACGCTGGCGACCTATCCGTACATCGTCGCGGTAGAGGAGCAGGAGGCCAATGCAGGCACCGGGCATGTCGATGGCGCTTCGGTTTCGTGTATAGACCGCGCAGAGGCCAATGCAGACACTGCGCACGTCGATGGCGCTTCGGTTTCGTCTGCGCCGGCTTCCGGTGCTGGTGCCGGTGATGTTACCGGGACACACAGGACTTCCGAGCTCATCATTGGCTATGCCTATGTCGGACGTCTGCATGAGCGCGCGGCCTACGACTGGAGCGTGGAGACCTCGATCTACGTCGACCGGCGTGCACGGAAGCACGGGCTCGGGCGGCAGCTGTACGAGCGGCTGGAGGCGATTCTCCGCGCGATGAACATCATCAGCGTGAATGCCTGCATCGCGTACCCGGGGACGATGAACACAGTAGCAGCTGCCGATCGGTTGCAGGATGCACATATAGGCATCGGCGACCCGAACACGGCTGACCGGACACGAAAAGACCTCCGGGAGGGCTCTGCAGACGGCGGCGTCGACATTGGCGAAGATCCGTACCTGAACACGAACAGTCCGGACTTCCATGCGCACCTCGGCTATCAGCTCGTCGGGCACTTCCATGCCTGCGCCTATAAGTTCGACCGCTGGTACGACATGATCTGGATGGAAAAGTGGATCGCGCCGCACCCGGCGAAACCGGAGGCGATGATTTCCTTCCCGGAGCTGCCGGAGGAAGTGGTGGAACGCTGTTTGCGGTAAACGAAGCGCTTAACTCTGCTGGAATTTCGTTTCGAGCGAAATGAATTGCGATACATTTCGCTAAGAACAGTAACATTTCGTTTCAAACGAAATCAGTCTAGAGACATTTCGGTTCAACCGAAATATTCCGTTGTTGTATGTCTCTTCGGACGGTATACTTAGAAAGTAAAAATGTAAAAAGGAAAGAGGCTTAGATGATTCAGACAGAATTCCGCGCGCGGCTTCGTGACCGCCGGGGCCTGGCGGCGGTGCACTATATCCTGATGGTGCTGATCGCGCTGGTGCTTCTGATGTTTGTGGTAGAGGGCTATATGCGGCATCTGCAGGATATCGCGATGACCTACGACTGCGAGGAAGTCGATGAGGCAGTGGCCTGCGCGAAGACGCAGTACTTGATGGACGGGGCACCGGGGGCCGTAGTGTACTACTATGATGCCGAGACGAAGCAGGTGTATACACGGGATCACTTCCCGGCGAAGGATCGTGTAGACCTGAAGGGCTATGGGCGTTCACTGGCGTTTCAGAACCGGCAGGCGCAGACGGGGGCCAGCGGCGTGCCGAACCGGGGCGACGAGCGCTACCGGAAGGCGATCGGCCGCCTCGATGACGGTACGACGACCACGAGCAACGATGTCACGCACAACCGGAGCTTCTTCGACAACATCCGTCAGAACGTGACGGGCCTCGGTGATCCGGATGGCGCGCAGTTCCTCGCCATCAGCTTCTCGCAGGACGGGCAGCTCGCGATGGTACGCTGGCGCGGCCCGGTGCTCTACTACTATGACTATACGATGATGTCCGCGGAAGAGAAGGCGGCCCTCACCGGCGAGGAGCGCGAGCACATCGCCGAGGACGCCCCGGAAGGTGAAACGCTCTTCTGGAACTCGCAGTACTGAGCGGGATGTGAAACAGCCGGCCCTCCGGGCCCCCGGTTGTTTCTGCCCCTTATGCAAGGTAGGCGCGGCCGTGCGCCCGGTAGCAGTATGCGGAGATGAAGATGGTGACGGCTTCGGCGCATGGCATGGTAAGCCAGATGCCGTTCACGCCGATGAGCTTCGGGAGGAGCAGGATGAAGAGCACCACGAGGATCAGCGAGCGGAGGGTCGAGATGAGGGCGGAGAGGAAGCCATTTCCGAGGGCGGTGAAGTAGCCGGAGAGGAAGACGTTCCATCCGATGAAGAGGAAGACCGGGCTGAAAAGTCGGAGCCCCTCCCAGGTGAGGTCAAACACGTGACCGGGTCCGGCGAAGAGGTGGATGAGCGGCTGACCGAGGCCGAGCGAGATGGCCATGACGACCACGGAGGTGAGGGCGATGGTCCGGAAGCTGTAGCGCAGCGTCTCCCGGATCTTCGCGGGATTTCCGGCGCCGACGTTAAAGCTCACGATCGGTGCGGCCGCCACGGCGATGCCCATGTAAAACGCGATGAAGAAGTAGTAGAGATACATGATGATCGTGACCGCCGCGACCCCGTCCTCGCCATAATGCCGGAGGATGATGATATTAAACAGAAAGGTCGTGATGCCGGTTGACATCTCGGTGAGCATCTCACTGCTGCCATTCGTGCAGGATTTCACGAGCACGTCGGCGTGCATCCGGGTGCGGCAGAAGCGGATATGGCTGAAGCGGAGGAAGTAGACGAGGCCGATCAGCGCGCTGACGGTGATCGACAGGGTGGTGCCCCAGGCCGCGCCGTACGTGCCCAGACGGAATACGCCGACGAGGATGTAATCGAAGATGACGTTCAGCACGAGGCCGGTCATCGACATCCAGAGCCCGACCTTCGGACTGCCGTCGGTCCGCACGAGGTACTCGAAAAACAGCTTGAAGGACATCGGGATGCTGCCGAGGAAGATGACCTTCGCGTACGGCAGGACATGCGCGAGCAGACGCTCACTGCTGCCGAGGAAGCGGCAGACCGGCTTCAGGAAGACGAGACCGAAAATCGTAAAGAAAGTCGCGAGGACGAGCAGGACCAGGGTGATGAAGGTAAAAATCTGATTCGCCTCGTGGTCCTTTTTCTGCCCCATTTTTTCGCCAATGATGGCGCCCGCACCGGTGGCGAGCATCACGGAGGTTCCGAAGATGACGCAGGTCACCGGAATCACGATATTGATGCCCGCGAGTGCGTCGGAGCCTGCGTATTTCGAGACGAAGTAGCCGTCGATCGTCGTGTAGAAGGACAGAAAGATCATGGTCAGCACCGACGGGATCAGATACTTCAGGAATTGCGGGTAGGTCATCTTATTTTCAAAACAGTTCATCATTCTTCTGCTTATCGTGTTCTTCGTGGGCTCTCCGCGGCGTCTGTCAGGATCGCATCGAATCTGGTCCAGTGGTACAGTGCCGTGCCCTCGATAAGCACTCCTTATCTTTTTTATGCTGACTCTAGTTTAAACCATATAGCTACTATACAGTCAAGGGCGCGATGCTCTATCAAAACAGCGAAAAATCAGCAAATCTATGTCGCAATCCATCAAAAAAACTGTTATATATCCGCCGGTGCATGCTATAATCACTTCGGTTTTAATGTATACAGAATGTTTTCAGAAACGGGGCCTCATGTACCAGACTACGCCGCTTATCATGCTTTACATCCTCATCCTCGCGTTCCTTTTCGGGACGGTGTTCGGGAGCTATATCGACTGTGTGGCGTGGCGGCTCGTGCATCATGAGCGGGTCGCGCGTGGCCGCTCGCACTGTGATGTCTGCGGGCATGCGCTCGTGGCCGGCGATCTGATCCCGATCATCTCGTATCTTCGCTCGGGCGGTCGCTGCCGTTACTGCGGGGCGAAGTTCAGCGCGGAGTCGACCTGGGTGGAGCTCGTGCTCGGGCTTGGTTTCACAGCGATCGTCTATAAATTCGATCTCTCCTTCGTGGCACTTCGCTATCTCGGGCTTCTCGTGATCCTGATGGGGCTCAGTCTCGTGGACCAGAAGACCCTCCTCATCCCGGATCGCTTCCACGTCGCGGGCATCCTCTGGTGGCTCCTCACCCTGCCGCTCATCGCGTGCACGCAGGGCCGGGGTCTCACCGAGGCGCTCAGTATCACAGGCGCACGTTTACCGCTGGCCAATGCTCCCGGACTCCAGGATGGGCTCGGCCGGATCATGCTGGCTGTGGCAGGGCTTCAGCCCGGCAGCGCTTCACTCGCCGCCGGTGCCGGCTCTGTCTTCACCACCCACATCCCGATCACCCAGTGGATCCTTACGGATCTCAAGTGGGGGCTCGTCAGCGCCTTCGGCGTCGGCTTCCTGATGCTGCTGATCTCGCTCGTCTTCGATAAGCTCACGGGAAAAGAGAGCCTCGGCGGCGGAGACATTAAACTGCTGTTCATGACCGGGCTCTATATGCGACCGGGTGTGACACTTTTTAACCTGATGCTGAGCTGCTTCGTGGGGCTGTTTATCGCGCTCGGACTCAAAAAGGATAAGATTCCATTCGGCCCGTCCATTTCCATCGCCGTTTTCCTCTCTGTTTTATTTGGAAGTGAATTCGTGGCGTGGTATACTGGACTCATATTGTGAAAAAATGTGCCTATAACAGATGAGGAATATATGAAAATCACGAAAGTCGTCGGTATCGACATCGGAAACTACCGAATCAAGATTTCATACATCGTAAAGGGAGAGCTGAAGGACGTCTTCGTCGAGACGCTCCCGGATAATATCGTGAAGGACGGCATGGTCCAGTACTGGGATGCGATGGCGGATTTTCTGAAGGAAACGTTTCGGAGCCACGGCATCCACTGTCGGAATGTCATCTTCACCCTGCCGTCGAGCGGCGTCTACATGCGTGTCGTCGATCTGCCGCGCATGACCGTGAAGCAGCTCCAGCTGAACCTTCCGTTCGAGTTCCATGATTACATCAGTGAGCCGACCGAGAAGTATTTCTACGACTATGCCGTGATCGAGGAGGGTGAGAAGACGATGAAGCTCCTCGCGGTGGCATGCAGCCGTGAACTGATCGACCGCTACCGGACGCTCGCGAAGCATGCGAAGCTGAACGCCGTCGGCCTCGTGCCGGATGTGCTTGGCTTCCAGCGTGTACTCCGCCGCTATAACGCCCTGTTCCGTGTGCCGGATACGAAGGACTATGCGATTCTCGACATGGGCGATCGCAGCTTCAAGCTCCACTTCTTCCGAAACGGTGTCTACGAGGTCACTCGACCGCTCGAGCCGGGCGCACGACGCATCGCGGAGATCGCTGCAGAGATCCGCGGTACCGATGTCCACATCGGCCAGCTCGCCGCCGAGTCGAATCAGGACGACGTTCTCGCGCACGAGAACATGGAGGCTCTCTACGAGAGCAGTGCCGTACAGATCATGCGTGCGATGAACTTCTACAGCTACAGTAACACGAACAACACGATCGACACCCTGTACTACTGCGGTGGTGCCGCGAACTATCCTGCGCTTCTCACGACCATCGAGGAGACAATGAACCTCCCGATGCGCCCACTCACCGACCTGATGCCGTATACCGAGCCGGGCCTCGAGGCCGCGCTTCTCCTGAGCCCGCAGAGCTACGGCGTCGCGCTCGATCCGGAGGCGAAGGTGCGCGCGCTCAGTGACGATGAAATCAAGGAGACATTGGCGAGACAGGAGGTACCGGTTTGACGAACTTAAAAGAACTAGGCAAAGTGCAGATCGGCCGGAGCGGAAAGTACCCGTCGAAGAAAACCATCAACCTCATGTACCGCGAGCACGACACGCAGGACCGCGTCTTCACGCTCGTTCTCTTCGCACTGTTCATGATCTTCCTGTACTTCTTCTCCCGCTACGGCGTGGCAGCGCAGCTCGCGCGTGCTGATGCCGCGGAGGCGAACTACAGCCGGATGGAGCAGAACCTCGAGAAGATGAAGGAGGCGAACAGCCAGTACGCGAGTGTGCGTGCCGACTACTCCCACTACGGCAACGGCTATCTCAACGACGAGGAGCTTTCCCGTCAGGACCGCGTCACTATGCTGAACGTCATCGACGAGCGTGTGCATGCGGCGGGTGGCATCCAGACCATCCAGATCCAGGACAACATCGCCGTGATCACCGTCGGTGTGACCGACGCGCAGCGTCTCCCGGATATCATCCTCTCGCTCGAGGGCTCCGAGTACGTGAGCTACGTGACGGCCCAGACCGCTGCGACCGACGAGGACAAGGATAAGCTGTCGCTCTCTGCGGATGGCACCCCGGATCAGCCGCTCTTCGTGACCGGTCAGCTGACGATCTACTTCCGTACCCCGGAGGAGGTCCGTGCAGCCCTCAACTCCGGTGAGGTATCCGCGACCGGCGATCAGGCCCTCGATGCCGGCGAGAACGGCTCCGCAACCGGCCAGAACGCTTATATCCCGAGCATTCAGAACGCACGCCCGGACCAGATCGGTGAGACCGAGGCGGCGTTGAGCACGACCACGTCTTCGGCCAATGCAGGCACCGGGAGCACGAGTGCCGAGGCCGCTCAGGCGAAGGCAGAGCGTGCAGCAGCGCAGCGCGCCGCAGAGGAAGCGGCGAAGCGCCAGGCGACACAGGCAGCGCAGGCCGCCGCACCGCAGCCGACCTCAGCCGTGCCGCAGACCGTCGCCGTACAGCAGCAGTCCGCCAACATTGACACACCGACGGATAACCCGTTTACCGGCGGCAGCATCACGATCCAGGGCGGAAGCCCGTTAGGCTGAGGGAGGACAGAATGTTAAACAGAGCTTTTACGAAACGTGAGAAAGTCCTTCTTCTCGTACTGGTGATGATCCTGCTGGGGCTCGTGTACTACCGCTTCGTGCGGCTTCCGGTGCAGGAACGCATCGCGGCGGCGGACACGACGGTGCTCGAGCAGCAGATGGAGATGGAGCAGCAGAAATCCGCCATCATCAAGCAGATGCAGGAGGATATCGAAAACGGACAGAAGGAAGTGAACGGCATCGTCGCTTCCTATGATAATCTGAAGGCCGAGTCGGCCGCGCTCAATACAATCTTCGCGCAGGCGACGAGCTTCAATTTCAGCTTCGAGCAGCCGGTGGCGACGGATGACGCTGTGCGTCGGACGATCAATATCAGCTTCACTGCGACGAACTATCAGATCGCGCGCCGGATCATCCAGCAGGTGCATGACTGTGCCTACCGCTGCCTCATCAAGGACATCAGCGTCAGTGCGGATTCTGATAAGATGCAGCAGTATGCGAACCTCGAGAACGCGACGATCAGCGGCAGCATGAGCGTCACCTTCTACGAGACCCTGAACGGTGCGACCACCACGAACGGCCTCACCACGAGTGACGGCAGCGCGGTGCAGAGCAGCTCTGTCGGCCTCGGTAATTCCTCGCTCGACCTCGCACAGAGCAGCCTGGAAACCATGGCCGAGTCCCTCGCTGGGGATGCCGCAGATACGATCGCCGCAGGCGCAGGCTTCTAAGTGCTGTTCAGGTGTTCGATGACGGTCGGTGGACAGAAGTCGCCGGGTGGGAGAAGAGAAGGAATGCGTGCGCATCGAAGAAGTAAACAGAAGAACTTTACAGAAAGGAGAGCAGCGATGAATGCAGTGCAGCGGAAATTATGTGATCGAAGCGGCGCAACCCTCACCGTTGCACTCCTTTTCTTTATCATGTGCGCAGCCGCCGGCTCCGTCATCCTCGCCGCGGCCACGACCAGCACCGGACGTTTAAGTGAGCTGCAGGCCAGCGACCAGAACTACTACGCGGTGGTTTCAGCGGCGAAGCTGATCCGGGATGAAATCGACGGAGAGACGATCGGCGTGAAGCAGACGGAGATGAAAACCACGACCGTTACGACAAAGACGGATAATGGTGGCACGCCAGACGACACATCGGATGATACGATCGTCGAAGAAACGAAAATAGAGTATACCTATTCCAGGCCGACGTTCGTTTATGGGACAAAAGACGCGCATACGAACAAGCTGAAATTTGTAGATGCGACAGGAGATAAGGTATATCTTCTCGATGCATTGACCTGTACTTCGAAAAATGAAGCTGGGGCAGCGCAGAAACGTACTGGTTCTTTAACCAATGTTCATAAGACAACGAATGGTTCTGACAGCTTTGTAGCGAAGGATGAGCTGTATGGAAAAACGTATTCGGATGCACAGGAGGCGTTTACATCACCGCTGATGAATGGAACCGATCATGTGTATACCGATACCTTCACCATGACGGCATCGCTGAATGGATTTACGTTTCCCGGTAGTGTTGCAAGCACCCTTCCGGTCGATGTCCGTATCGTCATGAACGGGCAGGGAAATATCAAGGCGTATATCAAAAACCACCTGGACGCCGGTGCGAAAAAGCAGGGCAATGAATACCGTCTGATGCTGACACTGGATGCGGAGGAAGGATCTGTACAGTCTGACAGCTCGAACGGAACATCCGAGGATGGGAGTGGAAACGCGACCACAGAAAGTAAAACAGCGGAGGACACAACGACAAGCACGGAAAGCACTTCCGTAACGCGTCACAGCTATGTCACCTGGGGAAACCCGCAGATCACGAAGGATACGAGTACAAATGTCTGGTAAGTTAAAAAGCAAACTGAAAAGTAAAAAGGGCGAGACCATCACCGAGACCCTGGTATCCGTTCTGATCGCTGCAGCTGCGATGATCCTCTTCGCCAGCATGATCACCTCTTCCCAGCGTATACTGCAGAAGAGTGAGCACATCATGGACGAGTACTATGATGGCGAAACGAAGATGGAAGAAGCGATGGCTGACGGTGGTACTGCAGGCAGCAGTAAAACCGGGGCGGCGATGCCTGCGGATACAGAAGGAGCAGGTGAAGCCAGAACCGGCGGTGCAGCGGACGAAGCCAGAGCGGCTGATGATGCAGGCGAAATCCAAAAAGGTTCCGGCACGGTAAAAATCGTGCAGGCAAATGGCGGTGCCATGTCGTATGGTATCAGTAACAGGCATAACGATGGAAAGATAGATGTAAACTATGCCACGAATCAGCCGAGCGATACCGGCAGCAGCACGAGTGGTATCGAGCGTTTCGCGGTCGCAGAGTATAAATCAAAGAACTGATGAAGGCGGATGGAGCAGAACAGATGAAGCAGAAACTTCTTCATAAACTGAATAAGCGGCAGGGCTTTTCGCTCACGGAGATGCTCGCCACGGTGCTCATCATGGGCTTCGTCGGCATCATCATCACGACCGGCGCTGCGACTGTACAGCGGGTGTACCGAAAAGTCGTCGCACATGCCAACGCGCAGACAGCATTGACCACCACCATCACCCTGATGAAGGATCAGCTCGCGTTCGCGGATCCGGAGAGCGTAGGAAATGGTTCTGAGACAGGAACAGGTTTCGGAAACAGCCAGACGATCGTTTTTAAGAATCTGAACAGCGGCGAGCAGACGATCACGCTGAATCCGGGCACCGCGTCGGGCACAGCGGCGACCGACCCAAGCGCAGCAGCCGGTGGTACGAATGGAACGACCGAGGGCGCAGCAGATGTCGGCACGACTGGTGGGGGCAATGGCACAAACGGAACGGGCACAGCGAACCGGGGCTTTACATTGACCTATACCGCAGGTGATGGGACCGGGACCAGCAGCACGAGCCTGCCGCTTCTCAGCGACAGCGCCATCACCAGCGACCTCTGCGTATGCTTTGACACGGATGCCGACAGTGGTTTTTCCTGGGATCCTGCAACGAAGGTCATCACCGTGACGAAGCTCGTCGCAAAGGACACACGCACCGATACCGTGCAGGCACGCGCCAGCTTCAAGGTGCTGCTCGTGAACGACAAATGATTATAAACAATCGATACAGGATGTCTGAAAGAAATCAGGCATCCTTTTCTAATGGCGATAAATGACCGATGCAGGATGGCGGAAAGAAATCGGGCATCCTTTTTCTAGGGAAGTAAAGTATCAGCGAAATTTTGGTAAAATCTTGCATTTCGGCTTCTTTTGATTGTAATTAGAGGAAAATAACTTAAAATAAAGTGGAAAACGTATGCGACCGCGTCACTGTGATGCGTTCAATATAGAACACGGAATGGAACAGACTTCAATGACAAATGCAATAAAGAAAAGACTCGACAGAAAAGGCTTCACGCTGGCGGAGGTGCTGGTCACCGTCGCGATCATCCTCATCCTCGCGGGTGTCACCTTCGTTTCGGTGGCGCAGTACCAGAAGAATCTCCGCCTGATGGAGATGGACGGCACCGCGAAGGAAATCTTCATCGCCGCACAGAATCACCTCAGCGTCGCGAAGGCCTCTGGCGACCTCGATCGCCTCGCGGAAAAAGCGAAGGAGTCGGGGAGCGCGTCGACGTCGGCCATCGGCACGAAGCTGGATTCAAAATCTGTCTCTGCCTATGCGGACAATGCCAGCGGTGAATACTATTATGTGATTCATAATGTGACGAGCGGCATCGAGAGCTGTACGCCCTCGGGCAGTGGTGCGATCCTTCAGATGATGCTGCCGTTCGGTGCGCTCGATGAAACGGTCGCCACCGGTGGAAACTATGCCATCGTCTATGAGCTGAAATCCGCTTCCGTCGTCGCCGTCCTCTATTCCGGCGCGGGCAATGCTTCCTTCGGAAATGCAGCGGTGATCAATTTAGATGCTGACGACGTTTCGAACATCAAGGACATCTATAATGACAAATCGAAACGCAAGATCTATCAGAAGGATGATGTCACCGCCATCGTCGGCTGCTACACCGGTACCGCAGGCAGCGCAGCCATCCCGACCGAAACACTCGAAGCACCGAAGCTGGAAGTGAAGAACGAAAATAAGCTGCATGTACTCGTGCGTGAAGCGAAAAATACAGATAATATCACACTGGTCATCACTGGTG
This sequence comes from Oribacterium sp. HCP3S3_B9, assembly GCF_052064255.1. NCBI lineage: Bacteria > Bacillati > Bacillota > Clostridia > Lachnospirales > Lachnospiraceae > Oribacterium > Oribacterium sp. HCP3S3_B9. Next base: position 3,093 of record NZ_JBQHVY010000019.1, on the reverse strand, counting down.
AGCAGAGCGGAACGACTGCAAGAAGACTTCTGGATCGGAATGCCGGCGCCGGCGACGGATATACGAGTGGAACGTTTGACGTGACGATCGATGACATTACAGGTGACGGAAAATATCGTTTCAGTCAGCTTATTAACGAGTGTAGATTCAAGCCTGATGTAGCAGGAAGCGATTTTATCCCTGGCGAAAATATCATTATCAGCGCGATCGCAAGCTCTACATCAGCGCTTGCTACACCGAAGGAATCCGCGAAGTATACCGTCAGCAGTCTGTTTGACGATGTAAATGAAACGACGAACTCTACCGGCGATACAAAGATCTATATCAAAAATCTGCGTCATCTCGAGAACCTGGGTGCCAATGTCTCGGGCTTTACAGCTGCGCTCGGAAAAGATACTACGAGTGGGCACTACAATGTGGTGAACATTACTGCAGTGCAGAAAAACGATATCACGATGTTGTCATTTGACAGACTGCATGATGGTCAACATATTTATGGCTCAGGAACATTTGTTAAAACATACATCGCTGCAAATGTGGACTATCCACTGAGCTATGATGGTGGCAGTCATGAGATATATGATCTGACGATTGCCGGGTATCACGCAGATGGAGCAGAAGCCAATGCAGGTATCTTCGGCACGGTGACGAGTGCGCTGTCTGTAAAGAATCTGGTGCTTCGTAGTGATAAGATTCCAGAGACAAGTACATCTGCGAATGCAGGTATGCTTCTCGGCAAGACGAGTGAGGATCTGACGGTGGATGGTGTCCTCGCATATTATCATGAAGAGACCTATAATGCGGACAATGACTCGAACGTGGAGGTTGTGGCAACCGCTGACAAGGGTGTCGCTGGTGGTCTCATCGGCTTCGTGAGCGGCGGAATGCTCAAGGTCAAAAATTCAGCCGCCGCCGTTTATGTGAAGGGCGGAAGCGCTGCCGGTGGACTCATCGGAAGTGTGAGTGGCGCAGCTGAAGGCTCCACCATCGTGCAGAGCTATGCCGGCGGACATACGAAGGACGGTACGTACGATACGGAAGTAGAGGGATCTGCCCTGAAGAATCAGGGCGCAGGAAGATATAATGTTCAGGCGAGCGGCTATGCCGGTGGCTTTATCGGCATGACCACAGATAATGTCTACATGGATGCGGTATATTCAACGGCATCGGCGTACTCGTCTTCTGGTGACGCAAATTCAAATTCTTTCGCTGGAAGTGGTACTCCGAATATCCAGAAGACTGCGGATGGTAAGAAGAATTACTATGCCATCGGCACGCATAATGGAAAAGACGCTGAAGGTGAAGATATCGAAAAGGCCCAGCTTGCAGAAGGACAGAACCGCCGTCAGGTGACCGCCTATGACCGTACACTGATGGGTGCGACGGAGACAGCAGCTCATCCGGTGATGGATAAGACATCTTATCCGCTGAATACAGTTCGTCATCTTTGCGCAGCAAGTGTGGACGATAAGGATCTCCCGTGGTTTATCAAAGAACATGTCGGTGACTGGGCGATGCAGAAGACGGGCGAATCGAAGTTTGAAGTCGATAATGGAAACCGACTGACGGTACGGATCGATACGGGGATGAACCAAATCGCAGGGGACCTGTATTATGAAATCAAAGTCCATGGTGTAAGCAGTAACAAAGATAAGTATTTTCTGCTACATGTGAAGAATACTGCTGGATACTTCACACTGGTAAGTGCGAATAGCATTATAAAGACAACATCTGATTCAAATATGAATCAGCAAAATATATGTAAGATCGTGCCGGTAAAGCTAGAAAACGGAACGACGATTCAGACTATCGAGTTTTATCTTGACGACATTACAAATCCGAGAGGAAACTTTAATAGCGTTTGTGATGGATTAACTCCTGGAGAGGATATTAAGGTATCTGTGGCACCTGCAAAGGTGAATGGTAACAGCGTTTCTGTGGAGTTTGACGACAAAACTGCGATTGAAACAAATAGTCTGTTCGGTTATCTTAAGCCATCGGATGCAGAAGATGAACATAATATAAATAAGATAACTGCTGTTAAACCATATTATTCAGATGCCGGAAATTCAGGATTGGGGCTGGTGCCATATAATAATACCTGGTATGCACAGATTGATAATGCACGACATCTCGAAAATCTGTCGCCGGAAATATCCGGGTATACTGATGAAATCAAGGGCGCTATTCAGACAGATAATATCTACTGGTCGTATGAGAGCAACCCGTCACTGGTGACAGGGCCTGATTCGTATACGAAGATATTCACGAAAGAACTCGGCAGTGATCTTAATGTATATGATCAGAATGGAAACTGGCATAATAATGCGACAGGTTGCTTCAGACCGCTTAATTCGAATACAAATATAGAGTTGTATTCTGCATGGAATGCAAAAGACAATCGAAATTATAAACTCAGCGGTATAAGGGTTAATGAAGAGAGCGGAATGGCCGGAATTTTTGCGCAGACACCAGTCGCAATCACGATTCAGAATCTGGATGTTGAAAACGGTTCATTTACGTCAAAGTCTGATAAGGCAGGAGGATTGATTGCTTACGGTGAAAATACAGTTACGTTTAACTCTGTAAACTTTACCGGGGATTTGACGGTGGCAGGAAAAAACATAGCTGGTGGATTTGTAGCGCAGTCAAAAACTCTGACTATCACGAATTCAAGTATCAAAAATGCAAACATCGTCGGATCTGAAGACAAGGCGGGAGGTTTGGTAGGTTATACCGACAGCGATGTTACTATTTCAGGAACACATATCAATGGTGATTTGAGGGTAGAAGGTAAAAACATAACTGGCGGATTTGCGGGTCAGTCAAAAAAGCTGACTATCACGAATTCAAGTATCAAAAATGCAAATATCGTCGGATCTGAAGACAGGGCGGGAGGCCTGGTAGGTTATAGCGACAGTGATGTTACTATTTCAGAAACAGATATCAATGGCGATTTGAGGGTAGCATGCAAAAAAATAGCTGGCGGATTTGCGGGTCAGTCAAAAAAGCTGACTATCACGAATTCAAGTATCAAAAATGCAAATATCGTCGGATCTGAAGACAGGGCGGGAGGCCTGGTAGGTTATAGCG
>NZ_JBQHVY010000018.1:0-60553 GCF_052064255.1 Oribacterium sp. HCP3S3_B9 | reverse complement strand
GCAAGACGAGTGAAGCGTGAAGGTTTACTTCTACATTCACGAGTATGCGGCATCTACGACAGTAGATGTGCTGGTAGGTTTGATGTTTTATCTACAGAATAATATATGAGCGATATACAGTTTTCAGGGCACGATACCATGTGGCCCGGTGGCTCAGTTGGTTAGAGCGCCGCCCTGTCACGGCGGAGGTCGTCGGTTCGATTCCGTCCCGGGTCGTCTGCGGGAGTGCTGAAATTGGCAGACAGGCAAGACTAAGGATCTTGTGTCCGATAGGACGTGTGGGTTCAAGTCCCATCTCCCGCATCACGCGGAAAGCTGAGAAGTCGGCTTTCCGCTTTTTTTATACTTTAAACGGCTGTGACACGCCGTCCCATATCGGATCACACAGTACGACGATGCCCGCGCGAAGGCGCATTTCCGGACATCGTCGTTTTCTTTCTTGTTTCTCGAGGAATATCTGCTATACTTTAAAGTAATTAATAGTTTAAAGGATGAAAGTGTTATGGCAGTAATTCAGTTTATCTACAATCTCCTCTGGGGAGACCTCATCACGATTCCACTACCAGGAGGCTCGACACTCGGGCTGTCACTCCTGGTTCTTCTTTTGATTCCGGCAGGTATCTTCTGTACCGTCCGCACCCGCTTCCTCCCGATCCGTCTCTTCCCGGAGATGTGTCGTGTGGCAAGAGAGAAGAGTGTCGATCCGGAAAAGAACAGTAAGGTTTCTGGACTCGAGGCCCTCATCGTTTCGACCGCAACACGTGTCGGCATGGGTAATCTCGTCGGCGTCGTTGCAGCGGTATCTGCCGGTGGTGCCGGTGCCGTGTTCTGGATGTGGCTGACAGCGCTGATCGGCTCCAGCACGGCGTTCGTCGAGGCGACACTCGCCCAGTTATATAAGGAAGAAGATCCTCTGTACGGTGGTTACCGAGGCGGTCCGGCCTACTATATCCATAAGATGTTTGCCGGAAAGAAGCGAAAGAGCGTCATCGCGATCCTGTTCGCGCTGTCCGGCCTCCTGTGCTGGTGTGGCATCAGCCAGGTCATCGGTAACTCCGTCGCGTCTGCCTTTGACAATGCGTTTCACGTGCCACCGATCGCTTCCGCGGTGCTTCTCTGCCTCCTGTCTGCGGTGATCGTGTTCCGGAAGAATATCACGGTCAAGGCACTCGACATCATCGTTCCAGTCATGGCCGGCTTCTATATCTTCCTGACCGTGTTCGTGATCATCAACAACTTCACTCAGCTGCCAGCGGTATTTTCACGTATCTTTCGTGAGGCCTTCGGCCTGCGTCAGGCGGTGGCGGGTGGCTTCGGTGCCGTCCTTATGAACGGTGTGAAGCGTGGCCTCTTCTCCAACGAAGCAGGCTCCGGCTCTGCGCCATGTGCAGCGGCTGCGGCAGATGTCGATCATCCAGTGAAGTCCGGACTTCTGCAGGCGCTCGGCGTCTTCATCGACACCATCGTGATCTGCAGCTGTACCGCCTTCGTGATGCTTCTCGTTCCGGAGGAAGTGGTGGCCGGCCTCGGTGGTATGGATCTTCTCCAGGCAGCGATGCGCTACCATTTCGGCCAGGCCGGTGTGATCTTCATCGCCATCACGCTCTGGCTCTTCAGCTTCTCGACCTTCATCGGCGTCCTGTTCTATGCACGTTCGAACGTCGCGTATGTGTTCGGTGACAGCTGGAAATCACAGAATGTATATAAGATCATCGCGCTGATCAACCTCTTCATCGGCTGCATGGCGGCCTACACCTTCGTGTGGGATCTCGGCGATGTAGGCATTGGCCTCATGACGATCTTCAACATGCTCGCGCTGATCCCGATGTCGAAGGAGGCGATCGCGTCACTCAGGGATTATGAACAGCGCTTTATGAAACACTGAAGATCCATACGCTGTATAGAAACAGATAAGTCTGCGGATAGGGCTGTTTTTGACGTGTAGATCCGAAGACAGACGACCACATTGATACAGAAACATATCGATACAGAAACAAAAAGAAAGACCGGTGACCTGTTCGTGAAACAGACCATCGGTCTTTTTGCGTGCGGATGTTCCTGCGATAGACTGCGCATGCGGCTCTGCGATTATCTGAACTTAGTCATTCACCTGAAACACCGTTTTGAAGGCTTCGTCATTTACCACGCGTTCCAGCGTGTGATTGATGTTCCGGAAGTGATGAACGAGCTCCTGCTCGAGTGCGGCACGATCGCCCTGTTCGATGGCGTGCACCATGCGCACATGCTGGGAGACGATGTTTACACTATCGTCCATCCGCTCATCATCACTGCGCTCGATGCCGAGGGCGAAGCGGCGTGCACGGATATAGTGGATGTCGTGGCGGCCGGTGTGCTGCTGAACGAACTCCTTATTCTGCAGCTGATAGAAGAGATCATGGAAGCGGGTGTCGGCGTCGGTCAGCTTGATGAGCTCATTGAATCGGATCATATCCTGCTGCTCCTGCAGCATATTGCGAAGGAGAGGAAGAAGCGGCTGCAGGAGGCCGGCATCATAGGCATCCATGACCACACGGGTTTCCAGGACCTCGCGAAGATAGCGTACCTGTCGTACACGATTCATGTCGATGCGGCTCACGAAGCTGCCACGCTGTGGCTGAGAGTCCAGCGCACCTTCCGCGTTCAGCCGCCGCACCGCCTCTCGAACAGGGATACGGCTGCAGCTGAACATCTGTGCCAGCTTCACTTCACTGAGCTTCGTGCCTGGCTGGAGCTCGAGCGTCGCGATACGATCCCACAGATAATGATGGATTTCCTCCGGCTTCGATATGGCCGTGGCATCTGCTGTGGATTCAAATGGATGGATCTCCTCTGGCTTCGATATGGCCGTGGCATCTGCCGTAGATTCAAATACTTCGCGCGTGTTCTCGTTCATGAGGGACTCCTGAAAATTAAATAGTTATAGCTTCATTATACTCGAAAAGCCCTGAAAATCTAGTATACATTCACGACGGAGAGGTAAAATAAACGAAAATGGAGACGGAATGAAGAAAGACTTGTGAAATTATACACAAAGAGACATTGAAATTGATAAAATTCGGCTTTTCTTTGAAATCTCGTTGACAGATAAAGTAGAGCGGGTTATTCTAGGAACTACAGAAACTAGTATACATTTTGTACGGAGGGTATAATAATGGAAATGACATTACGTTGGTACGGCTCTAAGTTTGATACCGTAACTTTACAGCAGATCCGCCAGATTCCGGGCGTAACAGGAGTTATCTCTACACTGTATGACACCACCCCGGGTGAGGTATGGTCACAGGAGAGAATCCATGCATTAAAGGAAGAGATCGAGGCTGCAGGTCTTCGCCTGAGCGGTATCGAGTCTGTCAATGTCTGCGACTCCATCAAGGTCGGCGATGAGAACCGTGATAAGTACATCGCAAACTACATCGAGACACTTGAGAACCTCGGTAAGGAGGACATCCACCTCGTATGCTACAACTTCATGCCTGTATTTGACTGGACCAGAACCGAGCTGGCACGTAAGAACCCGGATGGCTCTACAGTACTTGCTTATAATCAGAAGGCCATCGATGCCATCGATCCGGATAACCTCGCTGCTTCTATGGAGAAGATGTCAAACGGCGCGGTTATGCCAGGCTGGGAGCCGGAGCGTATGGCGAAGATCAAGGAGCTCTTCGAGATGTATAAGGATGTTGACGGCGAGAAGCTGTTCCAGAACCTCGTATACTTCCTGAAGGCCATCATGCCGGTCTGCAACAAGTATGACATCAAGATGGCGATCCACCCGGATGATCCGGCATGGTCCGTCTTCGGTCTCACCAGAATCATCAACTCCGAGGCAGGTATCCTTCGTCTGATGAATGCTGTCGACGATGTACATAACGGCGTGACCTTCTGCTCTGGTTCCTACGGCACCAACCTCGAGAATGATCTTCCGCACATGATCCGTGTACTGAAGGGCAGAATTCATTTTGCACATGTACGTAACCTTCGTTTCAACGATACCTCTCGTGAGAATTATGATTTCCAGGAGGCTTGCCACATTTCCAAGGATGGTAACTTCGATATGTACGAGATCGTTCGTGCACTCTATGAGACTGGCTTCGATGGACCGATCCGTCCGGATCACGGCCGCATGATCTGGGATGAGGTTGATAAGCCAGGCGTTATCCCAGGATATGGTCTCTATGATCGTGCACTTGGTGCAACGTACATCCAGGGTCTCTGGGAGGCCATCGAGAAGGCTGAGACGAGAAAGGAGTTTGCAAAATGAAATTAACACTTGAGGGTTTAAAGGATACAGCTGCATGGGCACAGGCCGGTGTAACACTTCCATCCTATGATGTGACTGCACTTGCAGAGAATACGAAGAAGTCCCCACGCTGGGTACACTTCGGTATCGGTAACATCTTCCGTATCTTCCTCGGAAGCATCGCAGATACACTGATCGAGAAGGGTGAGCTCGATAAGGGCATCACCTGTGTCGAGACCTTCGACTTCGATGTTGTTGATAAGATCTACAAGCCATACGACAACCTCGTACTGGGTGTCACCCTGAAGGCAGACGGCAATACTGAGAAGCGCGTCATCGGCTCGCTGACCGAGGCGATCAAGGCACAGTCCGCTGTTCCGGAGGAGTGGAACCGCCTCAAGGAGATCTTCACAAATCCGGATTTCCAGATGGCAACCTTCACCATCACCGAGAAGGGCTATGCACTGAAGAATGCAGACGGCCAGTACTTCCCGTTCGTACAGGCAGACATCGATAACGGTCCGGAGAAGCCGGGCGCTGCGATGGCCATCGTCACTGCACTTCTGTTCGAGCGTTTCAAGGCAGGACAGTATCCGGTAGCGATTGTTTCCTGTGATAACTGCTCACACAACGGTGAGAAGCTCATGAGCTCCATCGTGACCATGGCCGAGGAGTGGGAGAAGAAGGGCTTCGTTCCGGCAGCCTTCGTAGAGTATCTGAAGGATGAGAACAAGGTCGGCTTCCCGTGGTCCATGATCGATAAGATCACCCCGCGTCCGGCAGAGTCTGTAGAGAAGGAACTCGAGGCACTCGGCATCGAGGATATGGCGCCGGTCATCACCTCAAAGCATACCTACATCGCACCTTTCGTCAATGCAGAGGGCCCTCAGTATCTCGTCATCGAGGACAAATTCCCGAACGGCAGACCGAAGCTTGAGGACGCTGGTGTATACATGACTGACCGTGATACTGTCAATAAGGTAGAGCGTATGAAGGTCACCACCTGCCTCAACCCGCTGCACACGGCACTGGCTGTATACGGCTGTGTACTCGGCTACACGCTGATCGCAGATGAGATGAAGGACACCGAGCTCAACAAGCTCGTTCATGAGATCGGCCCGGTGGAGGGTATGCCGGTTGTGACGAACCCTGGCATTCTTTCTCCGGAGGCGTTCGTTGACGAGGTTATCAATGTTCGTATCCCGAACCCGTTCATGCCGGATACGCCACAGCGTATCGCGACCGATACCTCTCAGAAGGTCGGCATTCGTTACGGCGAGACTATCAAGAGCTATGTTGCGAAGTATGGCGATGCGAAGAAGCTGAAGGCGATTCCGCTTGCAATCGCAGGCTGGCTGCGTTATCTTCTTGGTGTGGATGATGAGGGTCAGGCTTTCGAGCGTTCCGCAGATCCGATGCTGGAGACGCTGTCTCAGCAGATGGAAGGCATCACTCTCGGACATCCAGAGAGTGTCGGCGACAAGGTTCGTCCGATCCTCAGCAACGTGAACATTTTCGGCTCTGACCTTTATGAGGCTGGTATCGGCGATCTGATCGAGGATCTCTTTAAGGAGGAGCTGGCAGGCCCTGGTGCCGTGAGAGCCACCCTCAAGAAGTACCTTGACTGATCTTTAAATCAGGCATATGGGCAGAAAGAGACGAGTGAAGCATGCGAATCATATTTGCTACCCATAATAAAAATAAAATGATAGAGGTGCGCCAGATCCTGGGGGATCTGGCCACCGATATCGTTGCGAAGAGTGAGCTCGGAATCGATTTCGAGCCCGTCGAGACCGGTAAGACCTTTGCGGAGAACGCAGAGCTGAAGGCCGTCGGCATTCGCAGCTATATGCTTGCACATCATATGCTGGAGGACGATGACATCATCATGTCGGACGACTCCGGCCTTTGTGTTAATTACATGCTGGGACTGCCGGGCATCTACAGTGCCCGCTACCTCGGTGAGGATACCTCGTATGATGTAAAGAATGCACGCATCATCCATGAGCTTCGCTATGCGGAGGGAGATGAACGCGCGGCACACTTCACCTGCGATATCTGCGCTGCATTTGCAGACGGACGTGTCCTCCACGCAGAAGGCATCTTCGAGGGCCTGATCGCCCATGAACCGAAGGGGGCGCATGGTTTCGGATATGATCCGATTCTCTACCTTCCGGAGTATGGCAAGACCTCTGCGGAGCTGACGCCGGAGGAAAAGAATGCGATTTCTCATCGCGGCAAGGCACTCCGTGCGATGCGTGAGCTTCTGAAGGATGTCCTGGAAAAGGATGCCGCGAGACGCGGCACGACGTCGGAAGACGGGGCAGAGGCCCGGGAGGAAAGCGGACTTGTCCGCCCCTTTCAGACCGTCCTCGTCGTAAGTGATTCCCACCGGAACGACGCGAACCTGAAGGATGTACTGAGCCGCATCGGGATGATCGATATCCTCATCCATCTCGGCGATGCCGAGGGCTCGGAGGGGATGATCCAGCAGTATGCCGGTGATGGCGTGAAGTGCTACTTCGTGCAGGGAAACAACGACTTCTTCACTTCGCTTCCGAAGGAGATCGTCGTGAAGATCGGAAAGCATCGCTGCCTTCTGACCCATGGCCACTACTACGGGGTAAATATGGGCGTATCCGGCATCGTCGATGAAGCGAAGAACCGCGACTGTGATGTCGTGATGTTCGGTCATACGCATAAGCCGTTCCTGAAAACGGTCGATGGCGTGACCTGCCTGAATCCGGGTTCCATCAGCTATCCGCGCCAGGTCGACCGTCGTCCATCCTATATGGTGATCGACGTCAGCGAAGAGGGAGATTTCGAGTTCCGCCAGGTTTACATAAAAGACTAGGCGATTCACTCTTGTATGTGAAAAATAAATCATATATAATAAAGACTGTAAGCGTTTACAAAGCCTGAAATTCCTTCGGGCTTGATAATATTCAAAGGAGATTTGATATGACACAGAAAGATTTCATGGAGAAGCTTGCCGAGATTAAGGTTTGTCCAGTCGTAGTTATCGATCACGTGGAGGATGCCGTTCCTCTCGCACAGGCGCTCGAGGCTGGTCATCTTCCGATGGCGGAGGTTACCTTCCGTACAGCAGCTGCTGCAGATGCGATCGCAGCGATGGTAAAGGAGTGCCCGAATGTCGTTGTTGGTGCTGGTACTGTTCTCGATCGTGAGCAGTGCACACGTGCGATCAACGCTGGTGCTCAGTTCATCGTTTCCCCGTCTTTCTCAGATGAGGTTGCGCAGTGCGCACTCGGCCACGGCGTAGCTTACTGCCCAGGTACCTGCACACCGACCGATATCACAAACGCACTTCGTTACAACCTTCCGATGGTAAAGTTCTTCCCGGCGGCTGCATACGGCGGACTCAAGACCCTGAAGGCACTTTCTCCTGTATTCCCACAGCTCAAGTTCATGCCTACCGGTGGCGTTAACCTCGACAACGTGCTCGAGTATCTTGCCTTCGATAAGATTATCGGTGTAGGTGGAACATGGGTATGCAAGAAGGATATGCTTGTAAATAAGGACTGGGCTGGTATCACCAAGCTCTGCCAGGAAGCGTACGACCTTACACATAAGGCATAAGCGCATCAATCTCTGTATATCAAAATCATATATATGAACGGAAAATCCGGAGGACTTCGAAAGAAGGCCTTCGGATTTTTATTGAAGATGGGCCGGAGATGAAGAAACGAAGTAGAAGCAACATCGAAATGAAGACTTGCATTCCGGTGCTTTTTTTTGTATTCTAGGAAAGCACGGTAATAAGAAGAACAGAAAACAGACGCACGAAGCTCTGTGCTTCAAGTGACTTGTACAAATTATTTTCCGATGAGTGAAATTATGGTTGACAAAATGAAGCTTATTCGTTAATATATACGAGTCGCTCATAAAGAGTTGTCTGAGTCCGTAGCTCAGCTGGATAGAGCAACGGCCTTCTAAGCCGTGGGTCGGGGGTTCGAATCCCCCCGGGCTCATTCTCGAGACATCTCGAGAGATTTACATACTGGTTTGCTGAAAAGCAGCCGTAATATGGTGGGTATAGCGTAGTTGGTTATCGCGCCAGATTGTGGTTCTGGAGATCATGGATTCGAATTCCATTACCCACCCTAGCCAGCAGGCTTATCGAGGGGCTATCGCCAAGCGGTAAGGCACAGGCCTTTGACGCCTGCACTCGTTGGTTCGAATCCAACTGGCCCTGTTTTGCGAGGCTGTAGCTCAGTCGGTAGAGCACTTGACTTTTAATCAAGTTGTCGCGAGTTCGAATCCCGTCAGCCTCATCTTGATTTTTCAGACCTGTAAGTTGAAAAACTTACAGGTCTTTTTGCGTACGTAAACTTAATAAAAAAGACGAAAACCGACCGGATTCCTATATTTTGTGTTTGATTCCGGGATGGCATAAAAACAATCAGTCACCGCGTTTGTCGGTGAGTGCAACCATCGTCGCAAAGCGAGAAAATATCACACATTATAACCATGCAAATGCGGGTGACCTGTCTGGAGCTCATGGATTTCATTCGACTTCAAGTACCAGCTACTATGTCACGTTTCAGGTAGAGAGCGGTGACCGGATGGAACTACAGGTTTCAGGAAGAGAATATGGAATGCTGGCGGAAGGAGATATCGGAAAACTAACTTTTCAGGGAACGAGATACTTGTCATTTGAGCGCGCGTGATTCTGGAGGTGGCGGTTATGAAACTGATCAGTCCGAAGACAGCATTGGAATCCTTACTGGGATGTGCTTTTGTCGCGATGAAGCTGATTTATTTCAGAGATCTCTCGAATCTGCCGATAATCATCGTGATTGGGTACATATCCGTAAGAGGATTATATGTCGCCTTTTCACCGGCAGCCTACGAAGAGGAAGAGCCGTGAGCAACGGCGGACAAAGCGGCTGTATCGTAAGCTGTTTGGAAGATTCGCCTATGTGGCCTCGGATGTACCGATTGCGCTGCTTTTACCTGCCGCGCTTCTGTCAATGTTTTGCCCGTTGACGGATGATCTTCGTGCGGTCTTGATCACTCTTTTAACGCTTGCGGCTATATACGCCATCTGGTTCGGCTGGTATGTTTTATCAAACAAGCGGACGTATATCGAAGACAAAGATTCAGAGAACGGCGAGTTACGTGTTGAAGAAGAAAATGCTTGGAAGATGGTGAGCCGCGTTCACAGCATTGTACTGGTACTGGTGATGGTGCTGGGCGGATTATATCTGTACTCTGAAATATGGTGATCAGGCAGTGCTTAAAGTCACGAAAGAAAATGGCCTGGTGAGGCTCTATACGCGTGTTGAGTGATAAAATAACAACACGCAAAAAATGCGAGTTGTTAGAGTGAAGCAGTCAGTAGAATGCTGGTGGAAGAAGACACTGGGAAACTTCAGACACTTGTGCAGGAGGACATGTTAGAAAAGGAATTCATTGGCACGGATGCCCTGGATGGTGAAGGGGTTAATTATATCGGTACGACAAGAAAGTGAGCGATTTCAGATACAGACTTCTATCGGTTTTTCCGACAAAAGTTCAGGCGAGAGAACGAGGATATACAACCTTGGATTTGGCATAACAAAAGGCCCTGGGCCAATGCTGGCCGCGATCAATCAGCGCTTCCCTTCTTGCATTTCGCTTATCCATACTTTATAATGCAATGAGTTGAGATGCGGCTTTGGCGGAATTGGCAGACGCGCAGGATTTAGGTTCCTGTATCTCTGATGTGCGGGTTCAAGTCCCGTGAGCCGCACGAGCGTACATGACGTTTTTTGAGGCTTTTTGGAAAACGTCATTTTTTATTGCCCGAATTTTCGGACAGATGTTTTTTTCTGTCTATCGGATATATGGGAAGAATATGGTATAATGAAGCAACAAAGCGGGCCATGATTTCATAACCTGCGGATTTTGAAAGGATAGTACATGAATATAGAAAATACAGATTTGAAAAGCCTGATCGAGAAGGCGCTGGATATGCGGAACTACAGCTATGTTCCGTACTCCCATTTCCATGTGGGCGTTGCACTCCTCGCAAAAAACGGAAAGGTATACGGTGGCTGCAACATCGAAAACGCGAGCTATGGCGTATCGAACTGTGCCGAGCGTACGGCGCTCTTTCATGCCGTCAGCGAGGGCGTGAAGGAGTTTGACCGCATCGTCATCACCGGAGGACCGGAGGAGGGTGAGCTTCAGTTCTGCGCTCCGTGTGGCATCTGTCGGCAGGCACTGCGTGAGTTCTGTGATCCAAAGAGCTTCGAGATCATCCTCGCGAAGTCGACGGAGGACTACCGAAGCTACACGCTCGAGCAGTTGCTTCCAGAGAGCTTCGGACCTGAAAACCTGACAAACTAATATTTTGAACATCATCGAAATCGGATCTGAAAATCTGATGAGTGAATACTTTGAACAAAATCGAAAGGAGAATCACTATGTCTACACCTCACAACAAAGCAGCGCTTGGCGATATCGCGAAAACCGTTCTGATGCCGGGCGATCCGCTCCGCGCGAAGTTTATCGCAGAAACCTATCTCGAGAATCCGGTCTGCTTCAACACCGTTCGAAACATGCTGGGCTTCACCGGAACTTACAAGGGTAAGAAGATCACGGTGATGGGCAGTGGCATGGGCATGCCGTCCATCGGTATCTACTCCTACGAGCTGTTTCATACCTACGACGTCGATAACATCATCCGTATCGGCTCCGCGGGTGCCATCCAGCCAGAGGTCAATCTGAAGGATGTTATCATCGGCATGGGCGCCTGCACGGATTCGAACTATGGAAAGCAGTTCGAGCTTCCGGGCACCTTCTCTGCGATCGCAGATTACGGCCTCCTCAAGAAGGCAGTGGAAGCGGCAGAGAAGCTCGGGATCAATGTCAAGGTCGGGAACATCCTCTCTTCGGATATCTTCTACGATGCCCGTCCGGATGTGAATCAGCGCTGGGCACGTATGGGCATCATGGCCGCCGAGATGGAGGCCGCCGCACTCTATATGAACGCAGCGTATGCACATAAGCATGCACTCTGCCTGCTGACCGTTTCCGATCAGCTGCTTCGCGGCGAGTCCCTGAGCCCGGATGAGCGACAGGTCGGCTTTGACCAGATGATGCGTGTGGCACTGGAGCTCGCCTGAGCATCATCAGAATCGTGAAGGAAGATTTCCGGGTGTATGCCCGGAAATCGGTTTTTACACAGGAATCTGTGGTGAAGGATCCCGGGTGGGTGGGTCCGACGTAGAGCGGTCAGCATCGGCCCAGGATCGTAGAGGATAGAAATATGATTAATTATTCAAAAGATAAGACGATGTATCACATCGGTGTGGCACCGGGGCAGGTCGGACGGTACGTGATCCTGCCGGGCGACCCGAAGCGCTGTGAGAAGATCGCGAAGTATTTCGATGATCCGGTATTTGTAGCGGATCATCGGGAGTATGTGACCTATACGGGTACGCTGGACGGCGTTCCGGTTTCCGTGACCTCCACCGGTATCGGCGGGCCGTCGGCGTCGATTGCGGTCGAGGAGCTGCATATGTGCGGGGCGGACACCTTCATCCGTGTCGGTACAGCGGGCGGTATGGACCTCGATGTGCAGTCCGGCGATGTCGTGATCGCGAGTGGTGCGGTCCGTATGGAGGGCACCTCGAAGGAGTATGCGCCGATCGAGTGGCCGGCGGTATCCGATTTCGAGGTCGAGATGGCGCTGTACCAGGCAGCCGGAAATCTCGGACTGCGTCATCATGTGGGCGTGGTCGAGTGTAAGGATGCCTTTTATGGGCAGCATAAGCCGGAGGACCTGCCGGTGAGCTATGAGCTCCTCAATAAGTGGCAGGCCTGGCTGAAGCTCGGCTGCAAGGCGTCCGAGATGGAGTCAGCGGCACTCTTTACCGTGGCTTCCTACCTGCATGTGCGTGCAGGTGCGGTGCTCTTCATCATGTCGAACCAGGAGCGCGCGAAGAAGGGACTCAGTAACGAGATCGAGCATGACACCGATAAGGCGATCCGCACGGCGATCGAGGCGATTCGGATTCTGATCAAGAGAGATCAGCAGAAGGCGTGAGACGGGCACGACGTGGACAGGAAAATCTATGACGGTGAGCTTCAGTCGAACAGATATCTGGAAGGATCAGAAAAAGAATGAAAACAGTGAAGATTCCGGCAGCAGATCCGGAGCGCGATGAATACTATATGAATCTGGCGATCCGGGAAGCCCGGAAGGCGCTGAAGCACGATGATGTACCCATTGGGTGCATCATCGTTTATGATGGGACGAATCCCGCGAGCAAGGCGGACCAGCATGCGGCCTCCCTCGGTATCGAGCCGGGCACCATCCTTGGGCGCGGCTACAACCGGCGAAACAAGGATCGGAGTGCACTGATGCATGCGGAGGTGATCGCCATCCGGCAGGCGTGCAGGGCTCTCGAGGACTGGCGGGTCGAGGACTGTACGATGTATGTGACCCTCGAGCCCTGCCCGATGTGCGCCGGGGCGATCGTGCAGGCCCGTGTTCCGCGCGTCGTGATCGGCTCCATGAACCCGAAGGCGGGCTGCTGCGGCTCCGTGCTGGACATGCTGCATGAGAAGCGCTTCAATCACCGCTGTGAGGTCCGGACGGATGTAGAGAAGGATGCCTGCGCAGCCCTCATGAGTGATTTCTTCGCAGCGCTCCGGGAGCAGAAGCTGAAGAAGCTGGAAAACGAGTGAGGCAGCTCATGTGTAGGAAATTATTTTGGGATGAAAGCGTAGACGATGATGAGAAGCGGGGCCGCTGTATCATCGTGGGGGCTGGCGATTTCTTCGGGATGCCGTTTCAGCCGGCGGAAGAGGACTACGTGATCGCAGCCGATGCGGGGTATGAGAATCTGAAGGCCGTAGGCATCGTCCCGGACCTCGTGGTGGGCGATTTCGACTCGATGGAGGTGGAGGGCGTGAAGGGCGTCACCGGACCGGTGAAGGACCTCGATATCTTCGCGGATGCGGAGAAGGCCGAGTATATCCACCATCTGCAGCTCATCGAGCTGGACGGCGTCGAGACACGGGTCATCGATCCGATCAAAAACGACCCGGATATGCTGGCCTGTGTACGGATCGGCATGGAGCGAGGCTTTCGTTCCTTCCATCTCATCGGCGGCACGGGGAAGCGGATCGATCACTCCATCGCAAATCTGCAGATCCTCGGCTTCATCGCGCAGCAGGGGATGCATGGCTATCTCTATGCTGAGCATCAGCTGGTGCGTGCGATTCGGAACGAAAGCGTGTGTTTCCCGAAGGAAATGCAGGGTTACTTCTCGGCGCTCTCGCTGAGCGACGAGTGCCACGGTGTCACCGAGCGTGGTTTTAAGTACATCGTTACGGATGTGACCCTCAGTAACATGATGCCGACCGGACTCAGCAACGAATTCGTCGGTACAGAGGCGGAGATCTCGGTGAAAGACGGCACACTGCTGCTGATTTATGACTGGAAGTAAATCGATACTTGATTGAAGTTTTTTGCTTTGCTATAATTCCGATAGAAGTAAAGAGCTGGGACGTACGAGGCTGCACATATTGAACCTACAAATACGACCTACGGGGCTCCAATATCTGTATGCATAATATAACGCCTCCCTTCGGGCCGAGGACTATAGTGGCATACGTGAGGTTTCCCACCTAGCAAGAGAGCTAGGAGTCAAGCGTGTAGTACGGCGTTCTGGTGTTACTCCGAAAATCTTATGATTTGGACCGACAGGCAACATGCCTGTCGGTTTTTTTGTACATATCCATGAGAGGGCCGCGCGTAGCGCGGAGCGGCGCATGGATGCCCCGGGCGGCGAGACAAAGCTCCTAAGGTTTCCTTAGGAGGCCTTAGCGGCGAGCGTATTCAGAGCTTTGCGTTGGCAAAGCTACTTGACCCGTTTTGCCTCCCGTGAAATTTCTGTGAAACCATCGCATTTACATAGCCTTTTGTGTATCATAGATGTGTAGTATTGATTTCATTTGTTTTAATCTATTTTAGGAGTGCAGTCCGTTGAAGAGAGAACAGTGGGAGCAGCAGATTCGTTGGGGCATCACCGCCTTTCTGGTGATCGCGGCGAGCGTACTCGTGGCGACGATTCTGATAAATTTCGGAAAGATCCGTGCGTTTGGCGGCACGCTGGTGTCGATTCTGGCACCGATCATTTATGGTGCGGTGATCGCATACATTACCGCACCGATCTATAATCATGTCTATCACTTCGTCTACAATCTGCTGGGAGGACGAAAAGCTGCAGCCCCGTCACTGAAGGCAGCTTCGGCTTCGTCGTCAGCAGAAGCACCGACGGACACGAGCGAACCGGCGGATCCGGAGAAAGCCGGATCAACCCCCACAGCGGCAGCTTCGGATACTGCAGCTGCGCCAGGCAGAGAAACGGCGGCGAAGCCGGCCACGAGTGCTGCACCTCGCATGATCGCACGTGCGGCAGGCACCCTGGTGGCGCTTCTGACCGTACTGGTACTGGCTGTCGGCCTCGTGTCGATGATCATCCCGCAGCTCTACAGCTCCGTCGCGAATCTGATCGCGACGCTGCCGCAGGATCTGTCGCAGACCTACCGGAACATCATGAACTACCTTCAGGATTATCCAGAGGTACGGGAAGCCGTGCAGCAGTACTACAACATCGCGTATGAGTACATCATGAATTTCCTGCAGAATCATCTGATGCCGAACATGCAGAGCATCGTGGCGTCGCTCGGTATCGGTATCTGGTCAGTGGTCAACTGGTTTAAGAACATCTTTATCGGCCTCATCGTGATGATCTACCTTCTGAACATCAAGGAGTCCATGCTGGGAGAATCCAGGAAGCTGACCTTCGCGCTGCTTCCGAAGAAGTGGGCAGAGCTTGTGGTGCAGGAGTTCGCCTACATCAACCGGGTCTTCGGCGGATTCATCGTCGGTAAGATCATCGACTCCCTCATCATCGGCTGGCTCTGCTTCTTCTGCCTGAGCTTTATGAAGATGCCGTACACGATGCTCGTTTCCGTCATCGTCGGCGTAACGAACGTGATTCCGTTCTTCGGTCCGTTCATCGGTGCGATCCCATCCTTCATCCTGATTCTGCTGACGAGCCCGATGCAGAGTGTATACTTTCTCATCTTCGTCCTGGTTCTGCAGCAGTTCGACGGCAATATCCTCGGCCCGCGCATCCTCGGCGACTCGACCGGTCTCAGCAGCTTCTGGGTACTGTTCTCGATCCTCCTGTTCGGCGGCCTCTTCGGCTTCGTCGGAATGATCGTCGCGGTCCCGATCTGGGCCGTCATCCTCAATTTCGTACAGCGTGTGAGCAGCTACCTGCTTCGGAAGAAGGGCCTCCCGACAGACGCTGCCGATTACATTTCCGGAGACGAGCTTACTCGATTTGAAAAATAGTCATAATCAGCTGACAGTGCCGCTTAGGTGCCTCGGAAGACCTGCAACAGAAGCCATACGTAGAGAACGTGTGAAATCAAGTCGGGTCCCCTTAGCGGCACTTGGTGTTATCTCTCCCTGGAACCCTCTAGCAACGCTGAGTTTTCATAAAGAAAACTCAGCGATTGCAGAGGGCCTAGTGCCGCTTAGGGTCCCCGGCTTAGATTGAACCGGTCTCGGAGTACTGTGCTTCTGTTGCAGGTCTTCTGAGGTAATTCGCTGAACTGTCGAAAAACCGTTTGCAAAACCGGTTAACTAGAGTATACTAGAGATGCTTGAAACAGATACAAAACACGTGGCGCACAGCCAGATACAGGAGGTTTTTATGGATATTCGTTACAGTGCAAACCAGAGAGATGTGAAGCGGTACACAACACAGGAGCTTCGGGATGAGTTCCTGATCACCGGTCTTTACAAGCCGGATGAGGTCGTTGCGGTATACTCACACGTTGACCGTATGGTGACCTTCGGATGTATGCCGGTACACGAGGTCGTTTCCCTCGATAAGGGCATCGACTGCTGGGCAAACTTCGGTACACACTACATCCTCGAGCGCCGCGAGATCGGTATCTTCAACATCGGCGATGGCGCTGGTAAGATCGTCGTTGATGGTACAGAGTACAAGCTCGGCTACAAGGACTGCCTCTACATCACGAAGGGTGCGAAGGAAGTGCTCTTCTCCTCTGACGACGCAGAGAAGCCGGCGAAGTTCTACATGGTTTCCGCACCGGCACACGTAAGCTACGAGACGAAGCTGATCACCATGGCCGAGGCAAATCATCGTCCATGTGGCGAGCCTGAGCTGGCCAATGCTCGTGTGATCAACCAGTTCATCCACCCGGATGTTCTCAAGACCGCGCAGCTCAGCATGGGTATGACCGAGCTTCAGCCGGGTTCTGTATGGAACACGATGCCGTCACATACGCATGAGCGTCGTATGGAGATCTACACCTACTTCGAGGTGCCGGAGGATCAGGTTGTCTTCCACCTGATGGGTGAGCCGACCGAGACCAGACACATCGTGATGCATAACTATGATGCTGTGATTTCTCCGTCATGGTCTATCCACAGCGCTGCAGGTACACACAACTATACCTTCATCTGGGCGATGGGCGGCGAGAACCAGGAGTTCGATGATATGGATACCATCTATACTCCGGATCTCAGATAATTAGAGCATAAAAAATTGATATTTCCAGAGGTCCGTGGTACTATAAAGTTCTGTGTGGTCCACGGACCTTTTTGTGTGCCTGTGTATCCTGCGGGAAGACGGCCACAGATGAATTTATATAGAAAGAACCCGTGATGGGTGAGGAGAATTTATGGCAACATTACTTGAAAACTGGAGAACGAAGGCATACGGCGATGGTCTTTCCAAGGCCGAGCAGGAGACACTCTGGCAAGAGTATTTCGCTCTGGAGAAGGGCTTCTATGAGGAAGTTCTGAAGGATCCGAGCCACGTATATGAGGGCACGGTCAAGGAGCTCGCGGATCACTTCGGCATCGACGTTTTCCACTTCACAGGTGTGCTCGATGGTATCGATGATTCCTTAAAGGGCTATCACAACCCGATCGACACCATGGATGAGGATACACAGGTGAAGATCGAGATCGATCCGGAGACCCTGTACTACAACATGGTCGAGGCGAAGGCAAGTTGGCTCTACGGTCTTCCTGAGTGGGATGCGATCCTTTCCGAGGAGAAGCGTCACGAGCTCTACCGCAAGCAGAAGGCATCCAACACCATCCGTCGTGAAGGCAAGAAAATCTACCCGAACGACCTCTGCCCATGCGGATCCGGCAAGAAGTATAAGAAGTGCCACATGCGCATCGATCAGGAGAACGAGCTGAAGGCATTTGCTTCCGCGAACTGATCCCTGCCTGGGCAGGCACGCTGATGGAGACATTGGCGACGGCCTGTGGACGCTGTGTTTCTGACCCGAAGGCTATGTCCGAAAACGCAGATCGAGACGCGTGAACATTCGATTGACGCAGAATTTTGATTATGCTAAGATGAAATTCGTGCAGCGATAAGGCTGCAGATTTTATGGAGGTAGACACAATGAAGGGTACAGTTAAGTGGTTCAACAATCAGAAGGGCTACGGCTTCATCTCTGATGAGAATGGCAAGGACGTTTTCGTTCACTATTCAGGACTCGCTGGAGACGGTTTCAAGTCTCTCGATGAGGGCCAGAAGGTAGAGTTCGACGTTCAGGACGGCGCTAAGGGACCTCAGGCAGTCAACGTAGTAAAGCTTTAATTTTTTTCCAAGTACCTTAATTGTAAGCATATATCGTTACAAGAATAGTATTTTGAACTAAAAGAAGCAATGACGGTATCCATTTGGGTGCCGTCTTTTCTTTTGGCGAGATCTCCGTTATAATCGGCGGCATGAGCGTGGGGATTCGCCCCGAAAACATGCGAAAAGGGTGATTTATGAATGCACGAAAAACAAGTTTATATGGGATGCTGCTGGCGCTTGCGATGGTGCTGAGCTACGTTGAGGCCATGATCCCGATCAACATCGGCGTGCCGGGCGTGAAGCTGGGCCTTCCGAACATCGTGACGGTGATCGGCCTCTACTCGATCGGTGCGCTGCCGACGCTTGTGATCAGCTTCCTCCGCATCCTCCTCGTCAGCTTCATGTTCGGAAACACGATGACACTCGCGTACTCGATCGCCGGCTTTGCACTGAGTTTTGGGACAATGCTTCTGATGCGGAAGGCAGGTGGCTTTCACCGTACCGTCGTGAGCGTCAGTGGCGGTGTGATGCATAACGTCGGACAGCTGCTGGCGGCTGTGGCGTTGCTGCACAGTCAGGTGCTGTTTTACTATCTGCCGGTACTGATGGTGGCCGGGGTGATCGCCGGTGCGCTGATCGGCCTCGTGGCCGGACTCATCACCGAGCGGATCCAGCTGTTTCTTCGGAACTCTTGAATATTATTTTAAAGCGTGGTAAAATAATCCGACAAACGTTTGTTTGCCGGATTATTTTTGAGGATATTTCTTATGGGTAAGAACTATATAAAAATTCGAGGTGCCAGTGAGCACAATCTGAAGCATGTGGATGTGGATATCCCGCGCGATGAGCTGGTCGTGATGACCGGCCTCTCCGGCTCCGGAAAGTCCTCCCTCGCCTTTGATACGATCTATGCAGAGGGACAGCGTCGGTATATGCAGTCCCTGTCATCCTATGCGCGTCAGTTTCTGGGCCAGATGGAGAAGCCGGCGGTGGACCTCATCGAGGGTCTCAGCCCGGCGATTTCGATCGATCAGAAGTCGACGAACCGGAATCCGCGTTCGACGGTCGGTACCGTCACGGAGATTTATGATTATATGCGTCTTCTGTACGCACGCGTCGGCACGCCGCACTGTCCGAAGTGCGGACGCGAGATCAAGCGCCAGACGGTGGATGAGATCGTGGATCAACTGCTTCTGATGCCGGAGGGCACCCGGATTCAGCTGCTGGCACCGATTGTCCGCGGCAAGAAGGGCATGCATGAGAAGGTGCTCGACTCGGCCCGCCGCTCCGGCTATGTGCGTGTACGTGTGGACGGAAACATGTATGAGCTTTCGGAGGATATCAGCCTCGATAAGAACATCCGCCATACCATCGAGATCGTGGTCGATCGTCTCGTGATCCGCGAGGGAATCGAGGCACGTCTCACGGAGTCCATCGAACAGGTCATGGGCCTGACCGGCGGTCAGATGACCGTCGACGTGATCGGCGGTGAGCCGGTGAACTTCTCGACGAGCTTCGCCTGCCCGGACTGTGGCGTTTCCATCGACGAGATCGAGCCGCGCAGTTTCTCCTTTAACAACCCCTTCGGTGCCTGCCCGGAGTGCAGCGGGATCGGCTATAAGATGGAGTTTGATCTGGCACTGATGATTCCGGACGAGAGCCTGAGTCTGAACGAAGGAGCGATCACCGTTCCAGGCTGGATGAACTCGAAGGATGAGGGCAGCTTCACGCATGCGATGCTGGTGGCACTCAGTGAGGCCTATCATTTCAGCCTCGACACGCCATTTCAGGACTACCCGCCGGAGATCCGCTCGATCATCCTGGACGGCACGAAGGGCGAGAAGGTGACGGTGCACTATGCGTCCCAGTTTGGAAAGGGTAATGTGCATCAGGTGGCCTTCGAGGGCCTGCTGGCCAATGTAAACCGCCGTTACCGTGAGTGCTTTTCCGAGCGTATGCGTGCGGACTATGAGCAGTACATGCGGATCACCCCATGTGCACTCTGCCATGGCGCACGTCTGAAGGCCTCGAGTCTCGCCGTAACGATCGCTGATCTCAATATCTACCAGGCGACGGAGCTCTCCATCGAGCACTTCTATCACTGGATCGAAGAGATCCGGCTGACGCCGATGCAGCATCAGATCGCGGATGAGGTCGTGAAGGAGATCCGGAGCCGCATTAAGTTCATGCTGGATGTCGGCCTCGATTACCTGACCCTGAGCCGTGCCGCCGGTACCCTTTCCGGTGGTGAGGCGCAGCGTATCCGCCTCGCGACACAGATCGGCTCCGGTCTCGTCGGGGTCGCCTACATCCTCGATGAGCCGAGTATCGGCCTGCATCAGCGGGATAACGATCGTCTGATTGCGACGCTGAAGCACCTTCGTGACCTCGGGAATACCGTGATCGTCGTCGAACATGATGAGGATACCATGCGTGCCGCCGATTACATCGTCGACATCGGACCGGGCGCCGGTTCGGAGGGTGGTGAGGTCGTCGCGACCGGTACGGCGGAGGAGATCATGCAGAATCCGCGCAGTATCACCGGAATGTACCTCAGCGGTAAGCTGAAGATCGAGGTGCCGAAGACGCGTCGGAAGCCGAACGGCTGGATCACTGTGAAGGGTGCCAGCGAGCATAATCTGAAAAACATCGATGTTCGCTTCCCGCTCGGTGTCTTCACCTGTGTAACCGGTGTATCCGGTTCCGGTAAGTCCTCGCTCGTGAATGAGATCCTCTATAAGACCCTGGCGAAGAAGCTGAATCGTGCGCGGACGATTCCGGGCCGCTATAAGTCGATCGAGGGCGTGGAGCAGCTAGATAAGATCATCGCGATCGATCAGTCGCCGATCGGACGTACACCGCGCTCGAATCCGGCGACCTATACCGGCGTCTTCGATATGATCCGGGACCTCTTTGCGGGTACACCGGATGCGAAGGCACGTGGCTACAGTAAGGGCCGCTTCTCCTTTAACGTACGCGGTGGACGCTGCGAGGCCTGCCAGGGGGATGGTATCGTGAAGATCGAGATGAACTTCCTGCCGGATGTATATGTGCCGTGTGAGGTATGTAACGGAAAGCGTTTCAACCGTGAAACCCTGGAGGTGAAGTATAAGGGGAAGAACATCTATGATATCCTCGAGATGACCGTCGAGGAGGCGCTGGATTTCTTTAAGAATGTGCCGAGCATCACCCGTAAGATTCAGACACTCTATGATGTCGGCCTCGGCTATGTGAAGCTGGGGCAGCCGAGCACCGAGCTTTCCGGTGGTGAGGCGCAGCGAATCAAGCTCGCGACTGAGCTCAGCCGTCGTCCGACTGGAAAGACCATCTATGTGCTGGATGAGCCGACCACCGGACTGCACTTCGCGGATGTGCATAAGCTCGTCGTCATGCTCGACCGTCTCGCGGAAAACGGGAACACCGTCATCGTCATCGAGCATAACCTCGATGTCATCAAGTGTGCGGACTATATCATCGATATCGGTCCGGAAGGCGGTGACCGTGGCGGTACAGTGATCGCAGAGGGTACACCGGAAGAGGTTTCGAAGGTGAAGGAATCCTACACGGGTCACTACATCCGACAGTACCTGAAAAAATAAAAAACCGGAGAATTCAGTTCTCCGGCTTTTTCTCCGCGACGGAGGTCTCCGCCCAGGGCTCGAAGTAAAGCCTACTGTTCTCGATTTTCTCTATCATGTCTTTTCCAGGTGCTTCGTCATAATGGGCATAGAGCTCGGAGCGTTTCAACAGGGTACGAAAGCCCTCTACGAGCACTTCGACGGCCCGGTCGCGCTCAGACATGACCGGCATGGCCAGGTTCGCTGCGAAGAGTGTGTTGGCATCGACATTCAGCGCCCGAAGGAGACAGACCAGCTGGTCCTGATTCGGGTGCTTCGGCGTGTTCTGAAACCTGCTTTTATAGGCGGTTTCAAACTGCGAGATCATCGCGCTCGGAATACCGGTGATCGCCGAAAGATCATCCTGCGTCAGATCCGCTTCGAGGCGAAGCCGTTTCAGCGTCTGGCCGAAGATGCCCCAGTCGAAGTGATAATCCCGGTTGTTATAGATTGGATCCTCCGTATATACAGTATTTTTCTTATGCTTTGCACGAGGTGCAGTCTTTTTCATAGCCATAGCGTACAGTACTCCTTGCTTCGAGCAATCATGGTGCTTTCTATCAGAATTTTATAAGCTGTGCTCGGATAAAGTAACTTGCTACGCGGTATGGAACTATAGCTATGAAGTATAGTTCCCGCAAAAATTCTATAGCAGACAGCAGAAGAAGACAGATTAACTTTGCATCGAAGCTATAGCATGGTGCCGTGATAAAGTTCAGTGCTCCTTAGAAAATCTTTCGATAACGGACAGAGGAGTGGATGAATGCTTTATTCAGGAAGCAAAAAAAGACTCGAAAACACGCATCGTAAAAAATCGTGTCCTCGAGTCTTTTTATGTAAACATAAAAATGCATATCCTGACCTTCTGATGAGTTCGGATATGCACTATTAAGTGGACCAGACGGGAGTCGAACCCGTGTCCGAAAATGAATTCCCTCTCCTTCTACTATCGTAGTACACTTTAAAGATTCCCCACCATCAAAGGATGTGCACGTCCTTTGGTGGCCGGTATTCTCTGGATACACCCGTTAAGAGGAGAAACTCTTAACGTCGTTTCTCACATAGATGAGGCCAGATTCTCGATGTGTGAGTGCATCGAGGCTGACCACACAGCACTTAGGCTGCGTATGCTAATTCGTTATTGTTAGCGTTTATATTTAGGTTTGAAGTTTAACGCGACTGTCTTTCGGATAGCTTCTAAAGCTGCATCATCCCCGTCGAAACCGGTACTAGCCCATATTCACTTATCAAAGTGCGTTGAGCAAAGGAAAACCGTAGTGACTTCCTTGCTTTCAAACACATTCTATCGAATTGTATCCGCTTTGTAAATAAACCGCTGGTTGATTTCACAGATATTTAACAGTTCAGCGTGTGGCTTCAGCGCATCGTGCAGAGCTGCTGGATCTCCGTTGGCCTGAATGTGATTATGAATAGTTCATATATTTCTGTGATGCTACACATAAAATTGAGTTATATCGACGAAAAGCAGCGAAAATTCGAAAACGCTTTCAGATTTCTGACATTTTTCTGTCGTACTGTGTTAAACTAGATTCTGTTCTTTTTTAAGGGGGTGACGAGTGCTGTTTTAATTGCCAAACTACCAGCACTGGTCAAATGTAACCTGTGGATGGCGCAGAATCAGCTCTGTGCCGTTTAAAACAAGGAGGCTATTTCGTATGGAAAAGTTTTTCAAGCTGAAAGAAAAAGGTACGGATGTACGTACCGAGATGATTGCCGGTATCACGACATTCATGACCATGGCCTATATTCTGGCCGTTAACCCGAGCATCCTCGGAGCCACTGGCATGGACTCCGGTGCGATCTTCACGGCGACAGCATTGGCTTCGGCGATCGCGTCGTTCTGCATGGCATTTCTCGCAAACCTTCCGTTTGTACTGTCAGCAGGTATGGGACTCAATGCGTACTTCGCGTACACCGTCGTTCTGGGCATGGGCTACTCCTGGGAGGTTGCGCTGACCGCTGTATTTGCAGAGGGTCTCGTCTTCATCCTTCTGTCACTGACGAACGTTCGTGAGGCGATCTTCAACGCGATTCCGCAGACACTGAAGTATGGTGTTTCCGTCGGTATCGGTCTGTTCATCTGCTTCATCGGTCTTCAGAACGCCCACATCGCAGTGGATTCTGCCACACTTGTGACCATCTTCAGCTTTTCACAGTCTGTAAAGGCTGGTACCTTTAACTCAGAGGGTATCACCGTACTGCTGGCACTGATCGGTATCATCATCACCGGCTACCTCGTGATCAAGGGTGTAAAGGGTAACATCCTGATCGGTATCTTCGTGACCTGGATCCTCGGTATTCTCTGCCAGCTGGCAGGCATCTACGTACCGAATCCGGATGCCGGCTTCTACAGCCTGATCCCGTCCGGTGTCGTTTCCATGCCGGCATCGATTGCACCGACCCTGTTCAAGTTTGATTTCTCCATCATCGCAGAGCATCCGCTTGACTTCTTCTCGGTACTGTTCGCATTCCTGTTCGTCGATATCTTCGATACACTCGGCACCCTGATCGGCTGTGCTTCCAAGGCAGACATGCTCGATGAGGATGGCAAGCTTCCGGAGATCAAGGGCGCACTGCTCGCAGACTCCATCGGTACCATGGTAGGTGCCTGCCTCGGTACTTCCACCATCACGACCTTCGTTGAGTCCAGCTCCGGTATCGCAGAGGGTGGCCGTTCCGGTCTCACCGCGGTCGTTTCTGGTCTCTTCTTCCTGCTTGCACTGTTCTTCTCCCCGATCTTCCTGGCGATCCCGAGCTTCGCGACCGCTCCGGCACTGGTCATCGTCGGATTCCTGATGATCCAGCAGGTCGTAAAGGTAGAGTGGGATGACCTTCTCGAGGCGATCCCGGCATACATCGCGATCTTCGCGATGCCGTTCCTGTACTCCATCTCCGAGGGTATCTCCCTGGGTATCATCTCTTATGTACTGCTTCACGTACTGTCCGGAAAGGGCAAGTCGGTTACACCGCTGATGTATGTACTGGCGATCCTCTTCGTACTGAAGTACGCTATGCTGTAAACCTTCGTTTTACCACCGCCGGGGCGGCTTGCCCCGGCGGTTTTTTGATGTTATAGTTACTATGTAAAAAACTGAACAAAGGAGGATAAGTATATGGACAGTTGTGATAGTGGAAGTCGAAGTACACACGATGATGGATTCGGGCTTGTATACTATGTGAACGCAGAGCACTTAGGCCTCTTTTGCAGGCGTCTTGAGTGATTCGTACCGAATCGGTCGCTGATTGATGATGAACAGCCTGGTATGCCTTTTGTATGTCGGAGGCGGAGCAGCTGTAAACATCCATTGATTGATGCGCCCTTATATAGGATAGAAGCCTTCATCCATCGTTGAGACTGAATTCACAACTTTTGATTGTGCACAGCTTTCGTGACGGTGGATTTTTTGTGCCCTTTTTTCGGGGGAGAAAGGAGGCTTCATCATGATGAAGGAAGTTTTAAAGGAACCTGTATTTACCGAGGAGATCGTAAACATCGTACGCTCATCGCACTCCCTGGATGAGATGCGCGAGGAGCTCCGCGGCTACCATGAGAACGATATCGCGCAGAGCTTCGAGCTCCTGAACCGCGCGGAGCGGAATCTGCTTTATACGGCGCTTGACGCGGAGTGGCTCGCAGAGGTTATCTCCTATCTGGATAATCCGTCCGAGTACATCGGGGAGATCGGGATCGTGAAGCTCGCGGAGATCATCAACGAGATGGACGCGGATGATGCGATCGATCTCTGGGAGGATATCGACGAGAGCGTGCGCGTCAAGCTTCGTCCGATGATCGACGACGAGACGAAGACCGAAATCCGCCTCATCAATTCCTACGACGACGATGAGATCGGAAGTCTCATCACGACGAATTATATCCGCATCCGCCGGAATCTCACGATCCGCCAGGCGATGCACGAGCTCATCCAGCAGGCCGGTGATAATGACAATATCTCCACCATCTATGTGGTGGATGACCGCAAGCGTTTCTGCGGCGCCATCAGCCTGAAGGACCTCATCATTGCCCGTGACAACGTGCCGCTCGAGTCGATCATCAGTGATTCCTATCCGTACCTGAAGGACCACGAGAAGATCTCGGAGAGCATCGAGAAGATCAAGGACTACGCGGAGGATTCCCTCCCGGTGCTGAACCAGGATCACCGGATCGTCGGTATCATCACGGCGCAGGATGTCACCGAGGCCGTCGACGACGAGATCAGTGAGGACTACGCAAAGCTGGCAGGTCTCTCCTCCGAGGAGGACCTGAACGAGACCACGCAGGAGAGTGTGAAGAAGCGTCTGCCATGGCTCGTCATCCTGCTCTTCCTCGGCATGGTGGTGTCGTCGGTGGTCGGTGCCTTCGAGGGCGTCGTGGCGATCCTCCCGATCGTCATCTGCTTCCAGTCGCTGATCCTCGACATGGCCGGTAACGTCGGCACCCAGTCGCTCGCGGTGACGATCCGTGTGCTCATGGACGAGAACCTCGATGCGAAGGATAAGTGGCATCTGATTGCGAAGGAGATGAAGGTCGGCTTCTGCAACGGCACCCTGCTCGGTGTGCTGGCCGTGCTCTTCCTCGGCGTGTACATCGCGCTGTTTAAGGGCTATACCTTTGGAAGGGCAATGCTGATCTCCGGATGCGTAGGCATTTCCCTGCTGGTGGCGATCGTGATCTCAAGCCTGGTCGGCACCCTGGTCCCGATGTTCTTCCATAAGGTGAAGGTGGACCCGGCGGTGGCGTCCGGTCCGCTCATCACGACGGTAAACGACCTCGTGGCGGTTGTGACTTATTATGGTCTCGCATGGCTTCTCCTCATCGAGATGCTGCATATTGTATAAAATATAATTCGTATCTTGCGCATGAAAGTAGCGTCGCATATAATAATTTAATGACAAAAAATCTTCCGTTTTGATGTTTTAAATAGAAGAATGTATGCTAGCAAAGGAGCGTTATGGCAAAAGAACTCGTCGTCGTACTGGACTTCGGTGGACAGTACAACCAGCTAATCGCAAGACGAATTCGTGATCTCGGTGTCTATGCCGAGGTGCATCCGTCTTCCATGGGCCTCGATCAGTTGAAGGCTCTGAACCCGAAGGGAATCATCTTTACCGGCGGACCGCAGTCCGTGTATAAGGAAGAGTCCCAGCATATCGACCCGGCCATCTTCTCGATGGGAATCCCGATCCTCGGCATCTGCTACGGTGCACAGCTGATCGCGTATGAGCTCGGCGGCGTCGTTAAGACCGCACCGGTTTCCGAGTATGGACACACGAAGGTGCTCGTCGATCGTCAGGATTCCGTACTGCAGGGCATCTCCGATGAGACCACGATGTGGATGTCCCACACGGATTACATCGCCGAGGTACCGGAGGGCTTCCATATCATCGCCCATACCGCAGACTGTCCGGTGGCCGGCATGGAAGATCCGGCACGTCAGATCTACGCCGTACAGTTCCACCCGGAGGTACAGCACTCCGTCGAGGGACACAAGCTCTTCCATAACTTCCTGTATGATGTCTGCAAGTGCGCAGGCGACTGGAAGATGGAGACCTTCGTACAGGATAAGATCCAGGAGATCCGCGAGACCGTAAAGGATGGTAAGGTACTGCTCGCACTGAGCGGCGGTGTCGATTCCTCTGTAGCCGCGACCCTGATGGCAAAGGCCATCGGTAAGCAGCTGACCTGTGTATTCGTTGATCACGGTCTGCTTCGTAAGAACGAGGGCGACGAGGTCGAGTCCATCTTCGGACCGAACGGCCAGTATGACCTCAATTTCATCCGTGTGAATGCCGGACCGGAGTATTTCGAGAAGCTCGCCGGCGTGACCGAGCCGGAGCAGAAGCGGAAGATCATCGGTGAGCAGTTTATCCGTGTCTTCGAGCGTGAGGCGAAGAAGATAGGTGCCGTCGATTTCCTCTGCCAGGGAACGATCTATCCGGACGTCGTAGAGTCCGGCCTCGGTAAGGGTGCTGTCATCAAGTCACATCACAATGTCGGTGGCCTGCCAAAGGATGTCGAGTTCAAGGAGATCATCGAGCCGTTACGCCTCCTCTTCAAGGACGAGGTTCGTCGTGTCGGCCTCGAGCTCGGACTGCCGGAGTATCTCGTATACCGTCAGCCGTTCCCAGGCCCAGGTCTCGGCGTACGTATCATCGGAGAGGTCACCCCGGAGAAGGTGCGCATCGTACAGGACGCCGACGCCATCTACCGTGAGGAGATCGCGAAGGCCGGTCTCGATCGTCAGATCAACCAGTACTTCGCAGCGCTCACGAACGTCCGCTCCGTCGGCGTCATGGGTGACTTCCGTACCTACGACTATGCCGTCGTACTGCGTGCCGTCGAAACCGACGATTTCATGACCGCAGAAGTGACGAACATCCCGTTCGAAGTACTCAAGAAGTGCATGAACCGCATCATCAACGAAGTAAAGGGCGTAAACCGCGTATTCTACGATCTTACGAGCAAACCGCCTGGAACCATCGAGCTGGAATAAATGTTGAAAGTCCGGAAACCAGCATAAACACTGGGCTTCCGGACTTTTTCTATGTCTCGTGAGTACATTTTGAGTACACTTTTCAAAATTATTCCGTTTCAGAGTCGGCATCATCGCCGTGATCACAGGTCTTATCCAGTTTCTTCTGAGACGCCTGCAGGTCTAGCTCGATCTGCTCCAGCATCTCACGAAAATCATCAGCGACATATTTCTCATCTTCAGAAGAATTTCCTTTTGTCAGCAGCTCCTGATCCTTCAGATATCCTTCACGGTATAAACCTTCCCAACGAATAAAATCAGACAGGACAGATGAATCTGTCACTTTTAGTGCTGGCAGCATATTCCTATTCTCATCTTCCTGGCCAGCCACAGCAAAATACTGCGAGAGTACCGGGGACAGGCGGATGCAGCATTGCTCTTCTTTGAAGGCACCATATCTGTCTTTCGGACCATCAACCTGAATCAGTCCGGCTTTATAAGCAGTCATCAATAATCCCATCAGATCTCCGCGTGTTTCCAGACGGAAAGCGCTCTGATCCATTCCATAGATCGCACTGAAGTTTACGTTCAATGCAGCTGCAATCTTCTCGACCTGAGGAGGGAGCGGCTGCATTTTATTTGTCTCGTATTTTCGGATGGAAACAGGATGGATTCCTGTCAATTCTGCAAGTTCTCCCTGTGTAATACCCCGCTGTTTGCGGAAATATTTTATTTTTTCGCCGATTGTCATCGTATGTAATTCCCCTCTTCTCTTCGTATTCCGTACATATGCCTGGTCCATATAGGCTCGGGAGATATCTGTCACTACATAAAACATATCACAAACATAGCGACTTGGCTACAAAATTTCCGTTAAGACATTGACGTAGCGAGAACGCTACAATATAATGAATGTAGCTAGTAAGCTACAAAACAACAGGAGGAGGAAACACATGAGATCGGAAATGAATTTTGTGACAGCGGAACAGCTCGCAGAGATAATGGGAATTTCCAAAGGGCACGCCTACAAGATTATTCACGAGCTGAATGAAGAACTGCAGACCAAAGGATTCCTGACAGTATCCGGAAGAGTGCCCCGCAAGTATCTGGAAAAACGATGCTATGGAATCGAGGAGGTGACCACCTGATGAAACCTGAAAAAGACAAGAAGACAGGAAAATGGCTGATTCAATATCGCTATCGTGACTGGACGGGAAAGCTCAGAAAGAGCATGAAGAGGGGATTTAACACGAGAAGGGAAGCCGAGGAATGGCTTCGGAATTTCCTGCTGAAGCAACAGAGCGATTTCGACATGAGGTTTAAGGACTTCGCGGATCTGTACTTCAAGGATATGGAAGCGCGGCTCAGGGAGCACACCATGATCAATAAGCACTACATTATGGATGACAAGGTGCTTCCGTATTTCGGAGAAAAGAAAATGAATGAGATAACTCCGGCTGATATTCGCAAATGGCAGACGGAACTCATCAACAAGGGATATTCCAAGACGTATCGGAAGACCATCAATAACCAGCTCAGCGCAATTTTTAATTACGCGGTCCGCTATTATGGACTGAAGAACAATCCGTGCAGGACCGCGGGCAGTATGGGAAAAAGCAAAGCTGATGAGATGAGCTTCTGGACCAAAGAGGAATTCAATGCATTTGCCGACTGCGTTATCGATAAGCGGGAATCCTGGCTGGCATTTCAGATTCTGTTCTGGACCGGGATGCGGATCGGGGAACTGCTGGCGCTGGAAATCAATGATGTAAATCTGCAGACCAGAGTGATCTCTGTTACCAAATCCTATCAACGGCTAAGAGGAAAAGACATTATTACACCGCCTAAGACACCGAAGAGCATCCGTGACATCACAATCCCTGAATTCCTGGTAGAGGATATCCGCGATTATCTGGAAGACCGTTATGATCCGGATCCGGATGAACCACTGATTCCTGTTACCAAGACCTTTCTGGAGAAGGAGCTGCAGCGCGGGATCAAGGTCAGCGGAGTCAAGAAGATCCGGATTCATGATTTGCGGCACAGCCACGCAAGTCTTCTGATTGAACTTGGTTTCTCACCAAAGGAGATTGCGGACCGGCTCGGACATGAAAAGATCGAAACGACACTGAATACGTATTCCCATCTGTATCCCAACAAGCAGGCGAAAATCGCGGAAAGGCTTGACCGATTCGGCAGGGAGGAGGAATAAAAAGAGCTGTGAAAACAAGGACAGAAAAAGAAACCGGATTCTGAATTTTCGGGTTTCGGAAGAGGAACTTCGCCTGATTGATGCAAAAGTCGCAGTCAGCGGACAGGCCAAGGGTGATTACTTCATCAGGATGCTCTATGGAGAGACGGTTGTGATCCGCGCAGGCAAGTATCAGAGTGACCGTCTGGCTGTGGAACTGAAAAAACTCCGGACAGCACTGGAGAAGGTATCGGATCTGGAAGAAATACGTGACGCAGTTGAAAGGTGCAGTGCTCTTGTGGAAGAAATGATCCGCATCAGTACCAAAACACCGGACAAGGATAATTCGCATGGGAAATCCTGAAAAAGTAAAAAGAACTGCCCCGAAATCAGCTGGTGGCACAGCTGAGGGGCGGTTCCAATCAAAAAATGACATTCATAGTATAGCGAACCAAAGAAGCAGCGACAATATTTTTCAGACAATAAAAAACAAAATAACCACAAGAGAGGCGGCAGAATTTTACGGGCTGAAGGTTGGAAGAAACGGGATGGCGTGCTGCCCGTTTCATCCGGATCGTAATCCAAGTTTGAAGGTGGATGAACGGTTTCACTGTTTCGGATGCGGAGCAGATGGCGATGTGATTGACTACGCGGCAAAGCTGTTTCATCTGACAAATATTGAGGCAGCCAGAAAACTGGCAGGAGATTTTGAAATTCACATATCAGAAAAAACATTTCGGCCAATACGATCCCCGGCGGCAAAGCAAAGACAGACTGATTGCAGAGTCAATGAGAAATTCGAAAGGTGGCGGTCCTGGGCGATCAGTGTCTTGACGATGTATGTGAACAGTATGCAGGGTTGGAAAGAACGGTTTGCCCCGAAATCCGAATCGGAGGAGTGGAATCCGCTGTTCATGGAATCCCTCAGCAATCTCGACGCATATAACTATTTTCTGGACGTTCTCTATTACGGATCAGATGCGGAACAGAGAGGATTCTTTCTTGAAATGAAGGAGGTCATCAGAAATCTTGAAAGACGAGAACAAAAATGGAACAGAGAATCTGCAGATGGAAGACCTGCTTGATCAGGAACTGCGGAATGCGGGGAGACTATCTGTGGAAGATGTCACAAAGGAACTGGAACAGACCGAAAAGGGACTGCCAAGGCAATCTATTCAGAACTGTGTGACTGTGCTTCAGAAGGATCCGATTCTTGCTGGCAGTATCCGCCGGAACGAGCTGACCGACAAGATAGAGATCGTAAAGAATGTCGGCTGGAAACGCCGGGGAGAAGCAATCACAGATACAGATGTCAATCAGATCCGACTTTATCTGGAAAACCATTACGGACTGACGAGGGAAAAGCAGATCCGTGCAGCACTGGACATTGTCAGCAGTGAGAATTCCTTTCATCCGATCCGGGACTATCTGAACACATTGGAATGGGATGGCGTGGAACGGATCCGTCATCTGCTTCCGAAATACCTTGGTGCAGAGGAAAGTGATTACGTCTATGAAATGACAAAGCTGATGATGCTCGGAGCAATCAGCAGAGCATTTCGTCCCGGCTGTAAATTTGAAATCATGTTGTGTCTCGTCGGCGGGCAGGGAGCTGGAAAGTCAACGCTTCTTAGATTCCTGGCAATTCGTGACGAATGGTTCACCGATGATCTTCGGAGACTGGATGATGACAATGTCTATCGGAAAAGGCAGGGTCACTGGTTCATCGAGATGGCGGAAATGCTGGCGACCACCAGCGCCAAGAGCATTGAACTCATCAAATCATTTCTGAGCAGGACAAAAGAAACATATAAGATTCCGTACGAGGTTCATCCGGAAGACCGGCCACGGCAGTGTGTCTTTCTAGGGACATCCAACAACGTGAATTTCCTACCGTACGACAAGACAGGAAACCGGCGATTTGCCCCAGTGCAGATTGATGCGAGTCGTGCGGAACATCATCCGCTCGAAAATGAACAGGAATGCCGTCAGTATATTATCGACTGCTGGGCAGAGGCAATGACCATTTATCGAAGCGGAGATTTCAAGCTGACATTTCCGAAGGAGATGGAGGAAACCGTCAGGGCTATGCAGATGGAATATATGCCGGACGATTCCACATTCGGTGTGATTCAACATTTTCTTGACACATTCAGCGGAAACGAAGTGTGTGCCATTCAGATCTATGAAGAGGCATTTGGCCAGACCTATGATCCGAGAAACCGCAGCGTTCTGCAGCCAATTTCCAATACGATGAATGCAGGTATGCCGGGCTGGAGCACGAAAACAAAATCCCACAGATTTGCGAATTATGGGACACAGAGAGCATGGATCAGACTGACAGAGGAAGAAGGATTCATGCAGGTGCCGGATAATGCAGACATTCCTTTCTGAGAGACGATGAAATTGTAAACGAGTAAACGTAAACGAGATAAAATAAATGTTTTTTGCTTCGTTTACAGTTTACGTTTACAAATCTGATTGAAGAAGCAGACGAACAGATGCAAAGAAAAAAGCAATGCCGGAAACGGCAATCAGAAATCAAAATTCACGCCGGATAAGGCGATAATCCGGCAACAGCCGAAAGAAAAAATCATGCAAGCTCAGATCAGAAACATTTCAAAACTCACACAGGAAACAAATCAGAAGAGCCCTCGGCGACTGAGAGCGAAATACTCCCTTTGCACAAACCTGCGGTTTATACAAAGGGTTTCGTCCTCCGGAGGCCCTCCGGGGGCTCGCAATAGCGAGAGGAGAGAAATCCATGCCAAGACATTCCTTCATCAGGATGACAAAGCTGACCGACGTGAAGGGACGTGTGGACTATATCAGCAATCCGAAAAGACAGGAACATCTGTATGCCGTCTACACCACAGTAAAGTCGGAGTTCTGGCAGTATCTGTCGGAACAGGCGCAGCACGATTTCTGGAAGAGCAATCAAAAGACGGGCAAGTGTATTGAAGGGCGGGAGCTGATCATCGCCCTTCCGGAAAGCCTGCGAGAAAAAGATCCGGAGCTTCTGCTCCAGTTGTTTGCAGAGACGTTCCGGCAGAAATACGGCGTGCAGTGTACAGCAGCGCTTCACCACAATAAGGCAATGACCAACTATCACATCCACTTAGTCTTTGCGGACCGGGAAATGCTTGAGAAGACAGACGTGAAGCGGGCAGGCCGGAACATGTTTTTCGATGAAGCAGGACGTCATGTTCGGACGAAAAAGGAAATTTTAGATGTGGACGGCAATGTCAGACCGGGATGCCGGATCCTGGCGAAAGGCGAGATCTATGACATCAAGTGGTTCTCCGGAAGAAAGGACGTGTTCAAGAACCGGAACTTTCTCGATGATGTAAAGGTGATGTACACGGATCTGATCAACAAGGTCGTGGACCGGGAGGAAGACAAACTGCAGATCTTTGATGCATCCGGCCCCTATCTTGCCACAAAGAAGATCGGGAAAAATAATCCGAAAGAGGAAGAAATCCGCAGCGACAATCAGCTCCGTCAGGAATGGAATCAGACTGTAGATCAGATTCTGATTGCTGGCGGCAGCCAGGAGGAAGTGACGGAGTTCAAGCAGGAGGAAGTCGTCCAGAGGGTATCGGAATCTGTAAAGACGCATGGTGTGCAGCCGGGGCTTCTGGCGGAGATTTTAAGGAGAGCCATCACAATACTTAAGGAATTTCTGGATCTTCTGATGCAGCCCGTAAAGGAAGAAACAGACGCTGGCGGTATAAGGGAAAGCTCTGACAGGCCGGAATCTGTATTGCCGGGGAAGCAGAAGGCTGAGCGCCCGGATTCCCGTGAAGCGGAGTTTCGGTTCATGCGGATCGAATCGGTTCACCGGCAGCTCAATAAGACCAACCGCAAGCTCTATGCACTGCAGAAACAAAGAGAAACGGTCCGGCTGGCGCTGGATCATACACCGAAATCCATCTTTCATCACAAAGAGCGGAAGGAACTGCAGGAGCGGGTTGACGGACTGGAGCGCCAGATCAGGTTATGTAGGAATCAGTTATTCCTGATTGTGGATGCCAACGGGTACGGAAGCATAAAGGAAGCGGAGCAGGAATACCGGCTGGCAAAGAGGGCACTGGAACAGGCCCGCAGGGTACAGGAAGAATGGAATGGAACTACCCTGCTGGATAAGGATATTCATGAGCTGCAAAAGCAGCGGATGAAGGAGCAGAAAACAAGTGTACTGAAGCAACTTGCGGCAATGACAACAGAAGCCCCTAGACGCAACATGAACCATGCAGATAAGAAATTATCTGGAAAAGAGGCAAGTCTATTTATTAGTATGCATAAATAAAATTTCTAATCGGCAGAAAAGAAATATAATGCCGAAATATCGGGGGAGGGGATAGAATCAAATAAACTATACTTTGCTTTTTGCCTGAAAACGGAACCACCTATTTACCTCCGTCTGTGAAGGTGAATAATTCCTCGACAGTAACGTCAAATACTCTTGCGATATCCATTGCCAGCTTTAATGAGGGATTATATTTACCGTTTTCCAGATGAACAATTGTCTCCCTCCGGGCACCAACTTTCTCCGCAAGATCCGCCTGCGTTAATCCTGCTTTTTCACGGAATTCTTTTATTTTTGTAACAAGTGCCACCTCATACTCCCTTCTGATCCATTACCTTGAAAATGATAATTCGCAGTATGGAAATGATGATCAGCGAAATCATAATAACCCAGCCCATGAAAGATGCAGTATTAGCTACATGCCCCAATGTGCCGTCAATAAATGCAGTCAAAACCATTACTACTGCAAATATTTTCAGACAGATGGAGTCACATCTTTTTAAATTTGCTCTTGCAAGCTCATCGATGGGTTCTTTGTGAAATTTCCGGATTCTGTATGATATCAGGAAAATAAAACAGATGATCCCTCCTGCGACAGCATTTTGAATATACGTGTAGGATTCTTTCCAATCCGTTCTTACCCAGCACCAATAGTAGAATGTTAAACCAATGGTAAGAACTGCAGTTTCTGTCATCAATTCTGTAATACTGACTTTTTTATTCATAATGCCTCCTGTGTGATATATTTGTCACCTGATGTTATAAATATATCACACTAAAATTACTTGTCAACAATAAATGTGATAAATAATTCACTTTGCGGATGTGAATTTACAACTTGCTGTGTGACCCAAAGTTCACTATAATGGGAGTGAACTTTGGGTCACATTATACTGGTAGAAGGAGCGGACATGGCAAAGGATACGAGGAACAGAATTCTAGAAGCGTCACTTGAGCTTTTTGCAAAAAACGGTTATGCGGCAACGAATGTCAAGGACATTTCCGATGCGGTAGGAATTGTAAAGTCTGCTTTTTACCGGCATTTTGCCAGTAAAGAAGAAGCTTTTGATGCAGTTATGGAAATGATGGCTTCCTACTATGAAGAAAATATGGGTTCGACCAGTAGAATGCCGCCCGTACCGGATAGCATGGAGGAGTTGAAGCAGCTTACGATGAAAATGGTGAATTTTACCGTTCACGACGAAAGAATCATTCAAAGCAGAAAACTCCTGCTGGCGGAGCAGTTTCACGATGAAAGGGTCCGTGATCTGGCAAACTACTATTTTCTCTACGGAACAGAATCGATGTTTACAAAAATCTTTTCCGGGATGATGGAGAAGGGAATCATCAAAAGATGCGATCCGGCTATACTGGCCTTTTCCTATACTTCGCCGATTACGGCACTGATTCATCTTTGTGACCGTGAGCCGGCAAGGGAATCTGAGGCAATGGAAAAGCTAAAAGCATTTATCGACCAGTTTACAGCAGAATATGACGCATAATCCGTGTGGAAGAACAAAGGGGGCATCATGATTATAGGAAATAACGTTGTGCTTATTGTTACTTTTATTTTCGCCATTGCATTTCCGGCAGCACTTTTGATCTGGTGGAAGAAGCATACGGGAGAATCGATCTGGTCATTTGCTGCAGGTGCGATCTGTTTTGTCCTATTTGCTATGGTGCTGGAAAATCTGCTGCATCAGGTATGTTTAGGTCAAAACAATGCAATCTCTGCAAAAATTCTGGCCTCACCGGTTCTATATACACTGTATACAGCTTTTGCGGCAGGGATCTTCGAAGAAACCGGGAGACTATTCGGATTCAAGGTCCTTCTGCGCAGAAAGAATGATTATTCCTGTGCGGTCGCATACGGTATCGGGCACGGTGGAATCGAAGTGATCCTGATACTGGGCGTATCCTATCTGACCATGCTTCTTGCCATTGCCGGGGTGAACGTGGGCGATGCAGCAACAACGGCACTGATTGCAGCAAATGCGCAGAGTATTACGATGGCAGGAGCGGGGATCGCGATGTTTGAGAGGATTTCTGCCATGATGATTCATGTCGGACTGTCCATGCTTGTTTTTACGGCGGCACGAAGCCGCAAGTCCTTCTGGCTTTATCCGGTTGCGATCGTGCTTCACGCCATAGCCGATGTGCCGGCGGCTTTGTACCAGTACAAAGCGGTATCGTCTCTGGCTATGGTAGAAGGAGGGGCTTTCGCGATCGGGCTGATCTGCCTGTTGGCGGGAATACGTGCATTGAGAAGAGGGGAAGCTTAGATGGAGTATATCAGGGTTAGCAAAGAAAACCTGGAGGAGCATTATCTGATTTACAGAACGTAAGTCAGACAGTGCTCTTTTTTACGTCTTATACTGACATGGGTTACGCGATTAATCTATTGTGACATGGGCATTTTTTAATACTATAGAACAAAAGCGTAAAGGAGCATCCCATGTCAGATAAAAAATTCTTACAAGATGTGCTGCGCATCTCCATACCCGTGGCATTACAATCCATGCTGCAGTCTTCCTTTTCCATGGTCGATCAGATCATGGTCGGTCAGCTTGGAGATAAAGGTGTTGCTGCAGTTGAAATTGCCGGAAAGCCCGGTTTTATTTATGCGTTCGTCATTGGAGCAATCAGTACGATCACAGGAATCATGATCTCGCAGTACATTGGCAACCATAACAGAGAAGCAGAGGAAAAGAGCATCTGTATCAATTTTCTGGTGATGATATTAACCGGGCTTACCTTTCTATCTGTTTTCAGTCTTTTCCAGAATCCGTTCGTGGGAATGTTTACGGAAGAAGAGCAGGTAATCGCAGAGGGCAGCACATATCTCGGGATTATCTCATGGACATTCATTCCGCTGGGGATCTGTAACATTCTGGGGACAGCCCTGCGATGCCGGGACAAATCAACCTGGCCGCTTTATATCGGCATTTTTTCTGCTTTGCTCAATACAGTTTTAAACTACTGCTTTATATTTGGAAATTTTGGCGCGCCGCGTCTTGGAATAGCAGGCGCCGCATATGCGAGTGTCATATCCCAGGCAGCAGGAGCACTGATTTCCATCCTGTGTTTTTGCAGATTATATGGGCGGATTCGTATTTCGTTAAGCCTTGGAAAGGCAGGATATTCGCAGTACTTTCTGATGCTTCTGCCGATTGTTTTGAATGAGTTTTTCTGGTCCGTGGGACAAAGCGTATACACATATGTTTATGGGCATATGGGGACTAATGAACTGGCAGGAATGTCGTTGACGGGCGCTGTTCAAGGCCTGACCATGGGAGCATTAAGCGGCCTGTCTCAGGCAGCCGGGATTCTGATCGGCAAAAGGCTGGGCAGCAGGGAATATGATGCTGCTTATGAGGATTCCAAAAAGCTATGCTGTCTTGGAGTGGCCGGATCACTGGTCTTCACGCTGTTATTGATTTTGATCAGAAATCCGTATGTTCAGCTGTTCAACGTATCAGGAGATGTTCGCGGAATTGGCGCAGATATTATGGCAGCATTTGCGATCCTGATGCCTGTGAAGGTACAGAATATGATACTGGGAGGCGGAATCATCCGAAGCGGCGGAAAAACAAAGTACGTCATGATGATTGACATGATGGGAACCTGGCTGATCGGCGTACCTCTGGCGCTGCTTACAGGATTGTATTTTAAGATTCCGGTTATCTGGGTCTATTTTGTTTTATCGCAGGAAGAACTGGTCCGTCTGATCGTATCTGTTTTTATGTTCAGAAGCAGAAAATGGATGCATACGCTACAATAACTGGTGATGAATATGTGGGATGAAAAGAAGATCCGGATTATTGATATTGCGGATGAATTGGGCGTCAGTACAGCGACTGTTTCCAATGTCATCCACGGCAAAACAAAAAAGATATCCGACGCAACTGTCAGACGGGTACAGGAAAAACTCGTTGAAAGGGGATATATTCCGAATATGGCCGCGACGCTCCTTTCGCAGAACAATTCGCGGATTGTCGGAGTGGTCATAAATAATCATCCGAAATATGAAGGACATGTTCTGGAAGACCCGTACATCAGCAGTGCGGTCAATGCGTTATCGGACGCACTGGAAAGCCATGGCTATTTTTTAATGCTGAAGAAGACAAGTGACATTATGGATATTGTCCCCTTTGCATCCATGTGGAATATGGATGGAATGGTAATCATGGGGTTCTGTGAAGATGAGTATCAGAAGCTTCGTGACCGCATCAGGATACCATTTGTTGTATATGACGGTTTTTTCCAGAATGACAGAAACATCTGCAACCTGATGCTGGATGATTATGACGGAGGAAGGCAGGTCGGTGCGTTTTTCAGAGAAAACGGGAGAGAGAAGATATTATTTATAGCGGATAATCGGCTGCAACCGGATTTTGACAGATATGAGGGACTTTGCTCCGGGTACGGAAGAAAAGTGAATTTTATGGAAGTACCTATGAGTAAAAAAGAAAGACAGGCACATTATCGGGATATCTTACCGGTATTTCGGGATTATGATTCGGTGTTTGCCGCATCGGATTATTATGCGGTTGAAATCATGTACTTTTTGATTCACGCGGGGGTACGCGTCCCGGAAGATATCTGGGTTGTGGGATTTGACGACATGGAGTTATGTAGAAATGTCATGCCGCAGTTATCATCCGTCCGGCAGGATGTGTTTTTGCGCGCGGGAAAAGCAGTGGAGTATCTGGATCGGATGAAAACAGACAGAAGCTATTCTGTAACGGACAAAAATCCGGTACAGTTCGTTCCGCGGATGAGCTGTGGAAGAAGATCATATTGAAAGGAATAAAGCCGGCTGCAAAGTGGAATATCGTGGGGACGATGATGGATTTACGGTAAGATTCCACCGTCGCTGCGGAGAAGGCTGGGGGACAGGCTTGAGTGCCAATGTCATTCACGGTGGCACTTACGATGGTACTCACGATGAAGAAAAAATAAGAGAATCCTATGAATCTGGCATTCTCTCAATGGTGAAGTCAAATAACAGAATTACCCGGAAAGAAATGGCGGAAAAGTTATCCATCAGTCTCCGTTCTCTTCGAAGGATAATTAACAAAATGGATGAATTACATTACGTTGGAAGCGGAAATCACGGACATTGGGAGATCAGGCATGATCAATATTGACTTCGAGCAAGATGACGATAGGGCGACTGATTCAGGCAAAGAAGTCAGTGGGTACAAATTGGGGACACCAGCTGCGAAGCAGTTTGAAGCCGTGAGTACATTTTGAGTACACTTTGAGTGCGATATAAATTAGCGTGATCCAAAGAAGTGATAAAACCGAAGAAAAGTAGCACAGACGCTACACAAATTACGCAGATTTCTTTATGGAGACTCGAACTCGAATAATTTCTCAGAGGCTGAAACCCACGGATTTTCGCGGGTTTCAGCCTCTTTTTTTGTTCGGTGACAACCAAATGACAACCGGATAAAAAGGATACCATCCTTGACTCGGGGTATTGCGGATAAAATGACAATCGGTCAAGATTGACAAACTTATGAAAAATGTTATGCTGGTGGTGGGATATCCCACTACATCTGGAGGTAATCATTATGGAAGCAGTTAAAAATTATGATGTACATATCGACAGCAAAAAACGGGTAACTCTCCGTGGGGCTAGATATCAGTATTACAATGTCAAAGAATATGATAATGGATGCATTATGCTGGAACCTCGCGAACTGGCTATTCCAGAAGAGATTTCATCCAGAACCCTTTCTGGCATGGATCAGGCAATTCGCAACTTTAAGCTCGGTCAGGTATCGGATCCCGTGGACCTTTCTGATTTCTGAGGTATGGTGGGATGAAGTTTAATATCAGAATGGGCCTACCGGAAATGGAGGCTTTATGGTCGAGACTGCA
Source organism: Oribacterium sp. HCP3S3_B9 (assembly GCF_052064255.1). NCBI lineage: Bacteria > Bacillati > Bacillota > Clostridia > Lachnospirales > Lachnospiraceae > Oribacterium > Oribacterium sp. HCP3S3_B9. The sequence continues at coordinate 20,152 of NZ_JBQHVY010000018.1, read as the reverse complement.
GAAAGAGCATAGAGCGGGGACAATCAGTAAGATGGATGCTTCACTCTATAAAAAGTTAGGAAAGACGTTGAAACTTCTGGCCGAGAATCCAAGACATCCAGGCTTACAGACACATGATATTCCGGAATTGACGAATCGCTACGGGGAACGTGTCTGGCAGTCTTATCTAGAAAATAAAACAAGTGGAGCGATGCGGATCTATTGGGTATATGGACCGGATCAAGAGTCTATAACAATTATCGGGCTTGAGCCGCATCCGGAAGATAAGAAAAATGGTGCTTATACTCGAATAGCGCTTTCAGAACTGCCTCCACTTGAGTAATTTTCGTTACCTGAATATCCAACTCTATGCTATACTGGTTACATGTCGAACTCGAATAAACACACGAATCCCTGTAAGTCTTGAAAGGACAAGGTTTACAGGGGTTTTTCATATCCGCTGGGTAAAATGTACGGAGAAGAGGTAAGAGTTATGTCCAGTGAAATCAGACAGAGAAAGATGCTGCCCAGATATATCGAGGTACGCAGTGCAAAGGTTCATAACCTGAAAAATATAGATGTAGATATTCCGCTGCATGAAATCGTAGCGATTGCCGGTGTCTCCGGCTCGGGAAAATCCTCGCTTGCACTTGGTGTGCTGCATGCGGAGGGATCCCGCAGATATCTGGAATCGCTCTCCACTTATACGCGCCGGCGGATGACGCAGGCGGAACGGGCGGATGTGGAGGAGGTTCGGTACGTACCGGCGGCGCTTGCGCTGCGCCAACGACCGGGAGTGCCCGGCATCCGCAGTACGTTCGGGACACTTTCGGAGCTGCTGAACAGCCTGCGGCTGATGTTTTCCCGGATTGCGAGTCATCGCTGCCCCAACGGGCATTACTGCCCGCCGTCTCTTTCGGTTGCGGCTATGCAGGAAATCACCTGCCCTGTCTGTGGGGCGAAATTCTACGGCCCCGGAGCCGAGGAGCTGGCCTTTAACAGTACCGGTGCCTGCAAGACCTGCGGCGGAACAGGCGTCGTTCAGACCGTGAACGAGGCTGCACTGGTGACGGATGATACCAAGACAATCGACGAAGGTGCAGTGGTCGTCTGGGGAACGCTCATGTGGTCGCTGATGAAGGATATCGTGCGGACGATGGGCGTGCGGACCGACGTGCCGTTCCGTGACCTCACGCCGGAGGAAAAGGAAATTGTTTACCACGGCGAGCTGAAAAAGCATCACATCCACTATGTCAATCCGAACACGCTGGAACCCACGGAGATGGACTTTACTTATTACAGCGCAGTTAATTCCGTGAAGAATTCCCTTGCCAAGGTCAAGGACGAGAAGGGAATGAAGCGTCTCGAAAAATATCTGGAAGAAGACGTCTGCCCGGACTGCCATGGATCACGGCTCTCGGATGCGGCCCGCGCGCCACGGCTTCGGGGGATCGGCCTGGATGAGGCGACAGCAATGACACTTTCGGAACTGATTCCCTGGGTGCAGGGGGTACCGGCATCTCTTCCGGAAGAGATGCGTCCCATGGCGGAAAATATCTGCGAATCCTTTATGGACGTTTCTAAGCGGTTGATGGATTTGGGACTTGGCTATCTGTCCCTTGACCGTGCGGCTGCCACACTTTCTACGGGTGAACGTCAGCGGGTGCAGCTCGCAAGAGCCGTCCGCAACCGGACGACCGGCGTACTCTATGTTCTCGATGAGCCGTCGATCGGTTTGCACCCTTACAATCTCAAAGGACTGACCGGTGTCATGGACGATCTGCGTGCAGATGGGAATTCCGTCATCATTGTCGATCATGACACGCAGGTTTTGAAGCACGCTGACTGGATGATCGAGATGGGAAAAGGAGCCGGCGCAGACGGCGGGACGGTGATTTCCGAGGGAACCATCGAAGATATTTCTAAGAATCCGCAGTCTGTCATCGGGCCGTTCCTTTCCGATCAGTATGAAGCACGAATCCGTCCGGTTTTGCAGACGGCTTCCATGTTTGAGAAAGGCAGTATACATCTGGAAACAGGGACGATTCATACGGTGCACCCTCTGGATGTGCGGATACCAATGGGGCGGCTTACCGTCGTGACGGGCGTTTCCGGTTCAGGCAAGACGACGATGGTGCTCGAAAGCCTGATTCCGGCGCTGAAGGCAAAGATCAGCGGACAGAATCTGCCGGGCCATGTGAAAAACATCGAAGCGGAGGGCATCACACAGGTCAAACTGATCGACGCGACGCCGATCGGTATCAATGTCCGTTCGACGGTTGCGACGTACGCCAATGTCCACGACGAACTCAGAAAGGTGTACGCAAAAACAAAAGACGCAAAGGACCGCGCCTTCAAGGCCGGAGATTTCTCTTATAATACGGGGAAACTCCGCTGCCCGACCTGTGATGGCACAGGGGATATCTCGCTGGATGTTCAGTTTCTGCCCGATGTGAAGATTCCATGCCCGGACTGCCGGGGCTCCCGGTACAGCAGAGACGCTTTTGATATCCGCAGAAAGGCAAAGGACGGGAAGGAATACAGTCTGCCGGAACTCATGAATATGAGCGTGGATCAGGTGATGCACGCCCTCGGCGGACTGAAACTCGTGCAGCAGCGGCTGCAGGTGCTGCACAGCTTAGGGCTCGGCTATCTGACCCTTGGAGAGGAAACACCGGGACTTTCCGGCGGTGAAGCGCAGCGCTTAAAGCTTGCCAGCGAGATGGGAAAAGGCCAGAGCGACGCTGTGTTTGTTTTTGATGAACCGACGATCGGTCTGCATCCGCAGGATGTGAAGACGCTGCTGCTTGTTTTTCAGACGTTGATCGATCATGGAGCGACGGTCGTTGTCATCGAGCATGACCTTGATGTCATTAAAAATGCTGATTACATCATCGACATGGGGCCGGGCGGCGGAAAGGAAGGCGGCCGAATCGTTGCCTGCGGGACACCAGATGAAATCAAACAGATAGATGAAAGTATCACCGGGCATTACATATAAAAGATAAATAAATCTTGCGTAATATATGCCCTGAATTCGTCTTTAGAAAAATTTAATGGGGTCAGACCCCATTAAGAATTCTTTGCGAAATTCTTAAGATGGTCCGCATCTTATGCAGCGATTTTTACATCTTGTGTCGATTTTTCTCAATAGGGAGGACTTTTGCTGTAAAATAAAGTTGTGATTCTGGAAGCATTGTTCATATTGCATAAAAATGGGCCAATGTTCCAACTGTGCACCCGCCCGGACATGTCTGTAACATCATCCGTTCTGTGGTGTGCAGTTCTTTTCATCCGCATCTGTCCATATCTACGGAGGTACATATATGAAACACCGAACGCCTGCGAAACGCATCACGTCGATTCTTCTGGGTCTGCAGATGGTTCTTCTGCAGCCGCTGTGCTCTCTTGCGGAGATACCGCAAGAGAGTCCGACGGTGATCGCGGGCGCGAGGTTAAGTGAAGACCAGCTTACGGAAGGGGAGCTGGTCTATTTCGGCGTGTCCGGACTGACGTTGAAGGAGGCCACAGACAGCTATGAGATCGCGATCTACCGTGAAGGCAATCTCGATCAGGAAGCGTCGGTGACGGTTCATACCCTCGACATCTCCGCACTTTATAACGAGGACTATCAGCTGCTGGGCGACGACATCACGGAGCTCGAGAGCGGAAAAACGCTTCTGCAGCAGGTCGCCGACCGTGGCAGAGAAGAGACAGACGATGAAAGCGAAGTCGGGGACACCGACGATCAAGGCTCGTCCAGTGGCAGTGAGGATACAGATGTTGACAGTGATGCCATCGCGAGCGGCAGCGAGATCGCAAGCAAAGGTAGCGAAATCTCCGACAGTGATGAACGTGCGCCGCAGGGCACGGAGTACCGCTTCGATGCGGACGGTAATCTGATCGGTGAGACCGGAAAGACGAGTCCGGAGGAGGTTCTCGAGTGGGTTGCGCAGGCAGCACAGTCAGAAGCAGACGCAGGTGAAGCCGAGGATACCGAGAAAATCGAGCATGCAGATGAAGCCGAAGATGCCGAGGCATCCGAGGACATAGATGAGGATGAACATACAGATGAAGATACAAACGAGATGGCAAAGGCTGATATCGAAGTATCTTCACATGCCAGAAGAGTAAAGAAGGCCTCTCCGTCCGAACTGAATGACGATGACGAGGATGAAGCATTCGCCGAAAATGACCCATCGGAGGACGATAAAGATGAGAATTCATCAGCAGATCAGGATTTCAACGCCGCAGATGAAGATGCCGATCTCGATGATGATTCCAGCGATGTCGATCTCAACGATGATGATTTAAACGCCGATCTCGATGACGATGATTCAAACGCCGCCGATTTCGACGAAGACGACGCAGTCGATGCCGACCTCGACGACGAGGAGGTCAATGCTTCCGATCTCGACTCCGTCGCCTCAGCCTCCGTGCTGTCCGTTGCCGGGAGCGATGCGGTGAGCTCGACGAAGAGCCGTCTCGCGATGCTGAAGGAGGCGGCGACGGGTGAGCCGACGCGTGAAGAGGGCTCGAGCGGTGTCAGCGGCAGTCTGACCGATGCAATCCTCTCCCAGATCCTGCCGGAGCAGGTCGCGGCGATCCCGCATTCCGCGGAGCAGACGATTTACTTCGCACCTGGCGAAGATGTGCAGTACCTCCGGTTCCGTATCTGCGATGATGACCGGTCCGAGGGCACCGAGGCGTTCTCGGTGATGATCACCAGCGCCGAAAACATGGAGCCGTACAAGGTCACCTCCCTCTCCGTCATCATCACGGACGACGAGGCGTCGGAGCAGTCGGCGCTTTCCTTCGCAGACGACGAATTTACCGTCGAGGACGGAAAGGCGCTCGTGACCCTGCAGCGCGAGGGCGCCGAATACTCGATGGCGTCTGCGAACATTCGCGGCAAGGACGCAGAAAGCGGCGCGGAGCAGGTCTACGGCACCGTCGTCTTCGCACCATACGAAACCGAAAAGGAAGTGGAGCTCGCCCTCACGAAGGACAGCACACTGTATCTCAGCGATTACCTGGCTGCGCAGGCCGGCACCACGACGGAGGCGAACGCGATCGTCATCGACGGGGAAGAGGAAACGACGCTCTTCTCCAGCGTTGCTGTGCTTTCAGATGAGGACGAGGAGGCCAATGCTTCCAACGGCGCAGTCGCAAATGGTTCCGACGATCTTTCCTTCGACATCACGATCGGTGGAAAAGCCTACAAGGTAAAGTATAAAAAGGGCGATGTCGTAGCGGACATCTACGATGAAAGCTATCAGCCGGCACTGGAGGTCGGACAGTATTTCTTCTCCGCCAGCACCAACGTCGGCGGTATCTTTTCCTATGGAAAGGATCAGCGCCACGGAAGCAAGCCGAACGGGCTCGGCACGCTCCAGAACTGCTATCTGCTTCCGAAGGGAGAAACGGACTTCCATAAGGGTGAGGGCAAGCTGGAATACCTCCATACGACCACCGGGTGTACCGGCTCCGTATGGAGCTCGAACGAAAATCCGCCGGCCGGCCGCCCGACCATCAACGGACTCTACTATCAGTATCTGATTCCACACTGGAAGCAGATCAGCAGCTACGGCGGAGGCAATAAGCTCCGCTTCAAGCTGCATGCGCTGGGCGCCGGAAAGGACCTCGAGCAGAAGGACAGGAATGGTAAATTTGATACCCCGGAGCTTTCGAGCGGTGCAGCGATCAAGGTACAGAACGTCGCCGATAATATCGAGGCCATCGTCTATGCAGTGGATGCTTCGAAGACCCAGACGCCGAAGAGCTATATGCGCTTCTATGGTGTCGCGGCGATGTATAAAAAGTATGAGGTCAGTGTGACGAATCCGGAGAAGATGAGCTTCCTCGGAACGACCGACACCGTGCCGATGCAGGTAAAGATGGAGTGCGGCGCGCAGATCATCGAAGCGGGAAAAACCGACAGCCGGAATATCTTTACAAATGTCGATACAGACGATGCGAACATCGTCTTCACCCTGGATAAAAGCACGGTCAATGGTGTAGATGGCTATTTCGGTACCATCACCGGTTATACGATCACCATCTCTGCAGATGATAAGGATAAGAAGGTCACCGCCAGCTATCCGGAGGATTATCTCAGCTACCTCGACCGCATGACCGGAAAGAGTGTGAACAGTGACGCCATCGATCTTTCGAAGGATGCGGTGAAGACGGTGAAGGAGCGTGCGACGGCACATCTCGACACCATCGTCATGGATAAGTATTTCGTGAACTGGATCGAGAGCCTTCAGAAGAAAACCTATACGGAGAGCGGTGTGCTGTCGAGCGCATCCTATTACCAGAAGCTGAACTTTAAGCCGACCGTAGCGTACACGGATGTCAAGGTCAGTGTGGTGCCACCGGATGCGAGCGGCGGAAGCACGCAGGCAGTCTTTACCTCCACTAAGCTTCCGAAGGCTGGCGCTTCCGGGACCTTCCACGCAGGTGATACGCTGGATCTCAGTGCGAAAACCGAGGATCCAAATTACCGCGTCACCGGCTTCGAAATCTCCGAGGACGGCGGCGTACACTTCAACAGTATCCGGGATACCCGGTCCTATACGCTGCGTTCAGGGAAGAACTATGTGATTCGTCCGCTGCTGGCGAAGAATGATAACCATGTGGAGATCGTGTTCGCTTCCGACGAAGCCAGAAAGAATCTCAGCATCGAAAATCTGATTCCGCAGGATCAGCTGGGGGGCAGCTATCTGAAGGGAAAGAATGTCCTGAATCTGAATCCGGAAAAGAGCGGATGGGCAGAGATGATGAAGCCGGCGATCGGTGCCGCATGCACCGTTCGGGTACTGGTGAACGGTACGCCTTCCGACAGCAATTATGTATACCGCCCGGTGATCACCGATCAGATGACGGGCAGGACCTATCAGACCCAGGGCTACAGCTTCATCCTCCGCAGCAACACCGCGGATAATCTCCTGAAGCTCGACATCGAGAAGGTGAAGAAGAGCGATCTCAGGGAGTACAGCCTCAGCGGAACCGTCGTGACGCGTGTAAAGTCCATACGTGAAACCGCGCTGGAGGCGAAGACGAATCCGGCAGAGGGGTATGCTGTTTCACTGGCGAACGGTGAATTCGTGATGAACGGAAGCCGTCACGTACAGCTTCAGTCATCGACGGCGGATGACAGCGGTATCATCAGCCTGGCCGGACTCAGGGCGAAGGAAGGCGACCGCGTCAGTCTCCTGATCGATAACGGCATCGATGATGCACAGGTGGCGGATTTCGTATTCGGTAGCGGTACGCTCGACCGCATCACACAGGTGTATAGTGTGGATGCCGGCATGCTCGAGGTGCAATACCCGATTACGGCACCGGTGGTGACGTCGATTTCCTATGATTATGATAAGTCGGAGAGTCGTCAGAAGACGGATCTTCGGAAGAACCAGGTGCGCTGCTTCGATGATAATCTGAAGCTGACGGCGGTCGTGGATACGAAGGGCCGGAGCATCGAGAAGCTGGTATTCACCGTGCGGACGGTCACCGGTTCAACAGCGGATTACGATGGCCGTGCGACGCTGGAAGGCTCGAACATCTTCACGGCGGAGATTCCGTCGATGCTCACAAATCTTCACAACGGTGACCGGATCACGGTATATATCGTGGATAAGGAAAAGCGCAGTGTGACGGTGGGCGATACAGCACAATCGATCCCAATCAACTATCCGACGGTCGACACCGGTCTCGTGAGTTATGTGGAAAACGAGAAGATCGCACCGAAGGAATTTAATATCGACGGGGCGATGGGCGATGTAAACATTCCGCTTCTGGGTGCGGCGAAGAGCACCGCACAGAGTGGTATCCTGAACTTCTCTCGTCTCGACTATCCGGATAAAAGCGGTTACTCGCTGAACATCAACTTCGATATGATGCTGAAGGACGGCTCCTTGAAGACGAATCAGCAGAAGACAGACGCTGTGAAAAACTATCATGCGTCTGCCAAGAGAGCGCAGGCGGCGAAAAAGGAAGCCATCGCAGCCGGAGAGGACGCAGCCAATGCCGGCGAAAGCGCAGATCAGATCCGCAGCAGGATATGGGAAGACCGGGAGCTTACGGAGCAGGAGCTGAGAGATCTCAATGACTACGAGGTGAGGAAAGCAGAGAGCGAAGCGCTTCGTGAGCGGAAGATGACGGAAGCGTCGAACGAACGGGCGAGTATGACGAAGGCACAGGGTTACATCGATGTGCGTGCGATCTTCAACCTGAGCTTCGAATTCCTGCTGGATCCGGTGCAGAACGAGTATGTGCTCGCGACGACCGCTGTCACCGTCGGCGGTGCCGTGGATGCATCGAAAACCTTCTATACGATGGTCGGGTATGTGCCGTGCTTCCTGAATCTGTCCGGTGGTGTCGAGGTCGATCTCACGATGGGCGGCGTCTGTGCGGCCGGGAAGGCGGCGTTTAGCGAAGGCGATTTTAACGCCTACAGCGGAAATGTACAGAACATCTTCTCGGGAAGTGATTTCCTGATCGAGCTGGATTCTGTCGTGAAGGCGAAGGTGCAGGTGGGCGCCGGTCTGTGCGGCGTATTGAGTGCGCGCGGCTATGTCAGTATTCAGATGAAGCTGCAGCTGGTGAAGGACAATGTCTCCGGCGATCCGTATGGCATCATCCTGAACGCAGCCGGCGGCCTCGGCTTCGACCTCGTCCTCCTCAAAGTGAATTTCGATGTCGCAAAGATCGAGCAGGGCTGGGGAAACTATGCCGGTCAGACGAAGGTCGAGTTCTTCAACAACGCCATCACGAAGGAGTATGGCGATACTCTGCCGCTGAACGCGGCCTCAGCAGACGACGTGGATGATCACGCGTTCGCGCTGAACGCTGGAACAGATGACGAAGAATCGGCGACAGGCACGTTCCCGCTCCGTGCGATACTGGACGAGGCGGCCGAAGAGGATGACGTGGCCGCTGCATTTTCACTGAATGACGCCTACGAGGAGGCGTATGCCGGCCTGGGCGAGGATGAAATCTCCTTCCAGCGCTACGACATGGGCTCGGCGGATATGAGCAGCTTCGGCGAGGAAACGTCCCTGCGGAGATCCGGTGGCGTCAATGCACAGCCGGTGCCGGTAAGGATGAAGCTACTCCTGGAACATGCGGCGGAACGGACGCGTCCGGAAATGGTCGAGCTTCCGGATGGACGTGCGTTTGCAGTTTTTATCGCCGCTTCGAATGACGGCGATAACTCCCGCCTCTACTACACGATCGGTGATAAGGTGGGCACATGGAGCGTGCCGGTGGCCCTGGACGAAGATGGAAGCTATGACTCCATGCCGTCGCTGACCGTCGTGGGAGACAAGGTCGTCATCGCATGGATGGATGCGTCGCACAAGATTGAGGGCACGAATGACGAAGAGACGATGGATGCGTACAGAAAGAAGTTTAACGCATTCAGGATCAACGGCAGAGTGTACGATGCTGGGAATGGTAAGCTGGGAGACGAATTCCGGATTTCCGGATCGAATCTTGATGAGTTCTATCTTCAGGCCCCGTCGCTCTGCACCGCAGGCGATAAGGTGTACTGCACCTATGTTGCACGGGATATCAAGGATGTGACGAAGTTGGAGGATATGGCGGATCTCAAAAAGGGTTATTCCACGGCTGTACGGGCGACACTGGATGTAAGCACTGACCCGGTCAACGTGAAGAACGAATATGTAGTGATTCGAGACGGCAAGAAGATCGATCCGCTCGTGACGGATTACCAGACCGAGGGCATCCGGATCGAGGGTACCGATTACCTCGTGACGGCGTACACACTCGATCAGGATGGGGACCTCACGACCGGTGACCGGAAGCTGTACCTCGGACTCGGCGATGTGACGCATTCCCGGAATTACTATCCGATCCGGATCGGCAGCGATGATAAGTGTCAGGCCGTGCCGAAGCTCACGAAGGTGAATGGACATCTCGTGCTGAGCTGGACCGAGGATGGCGAGCTGCTCGAGCTCCTCGACGTCAGCGGACTGATCGAGGCACTGTTCCATAATAGCACAAAGATCCGTGACGCTTATAATAAGGAGGGTGCTTACTATGTGAAGGGCGGACCGTCGGATTACGACTGGTATAAGAAATCGGCAGCGGAGCTTGGACTTCCGGAGACAGTACCGGACGAAAGTTCCACACCTGGATATATAGGCAGCTACTACGAGGCGATCGCCCAGGGCGATTTCCGAACGGTAGAGACCCGCATCAAGGAAGACGAGGACCACAGCAGCTCCATCGATGATTACACGATCACCGGGGATGGCCGCGATCTGTATGTATTCTATACGGATTTCGGACCGGAGATCGAGAAGGCGACGGTCGAGCTCTATGGCCGACGCTACCGGATGGCGAAGGATACGAGCGGAAGCACCGGCAGTGGAACAAGCGGCGCGACCGGCGGTACATCCACCGGCACGACCGGCGGTGAAGGTAGCAATGCAGGCACCGGCACGATCGGCGGTGAAGGCGGCAATGCAGGCACCGGCACGACCGGCGGTGAAGGTAGCAATGCAGGCACCGGCACAAATGGCAGTGCAGCTGGCGATGAAGAGACCGGCCCAGATGGAAGTAAGGGCAACGGCCATCACTCCAACAGCGCATGGGGCTTCACCGATGCGGTCCGCATCACGAATCTTGATAAGCTGATCAAGGGTTCCTCGCACCCGAATGCCGGAAAGGTCATCGATGATTTCACGCTCACGATGGCGACGGATGGCAGCATCCGACTCCTGTCAGATTACTATGAGCAGTGGATCGACGAGGACGGGAAGATTCAGTTCAGTCAGAACGCCCTCGCGGCGATCGACTTCGCGCGCGGAGGATCGCTGGAGATCGACCCGCTGTCCATCGATATGGACAGCAGCATGATCGCCGGTGAGACCTCGACGATCCGCTTCGATGTACGGAATGCCGGACTGCTGGAGGCGAAGGGCTTCTCGATCGAGGCATATCTGATGGAAAACGGCGTGAGAACGCTGCTGTACAGCGGCGAGGTCGACCGTCTCCTCGATACGAACGAGGAAACTACCGTGCAGATTCCATGGACGGTGCCGACCGGGGACCTCGACGGAAAATCGATTCTGCTGAGCGTCGTCGAGAAGGATACTGCAACCGCTTCGGAGACGACGGCAGAGATCGAGCTGAAGTCGGAAGCGCGGCTGCGCCTCGACATGGGCGAGCTGACATTTGACGGAAAGGAGGGGATCATCCCATTTGAAATCGAAAACATCGGCAACGCGGCGTCGTCAGCGGGCGAAATCGTGGCCTATGTACTCGATGGCGCGGAGAGACAACGTGCCGTCGGAAGCATTGGCCTCGGTGCACTGGGATCCGGCGCTTCCGTGGAGGATACACTTCGCTTCACACCGGAGACGGAGGACTGGGACGGCTTCGGACGGATCAGCCTGGAGCTCGTGGCCGTGCAGGACGGTGCGAGTGTCGCGTCGGCGTACGGCGACCTCTACAGCGCGGAGCCGGTCGTGCTCGAGATCGAGGACGGCGCGGAAAGCCTGAACCTCACGGCGAAGGCGCAGCAGACGCTGCAGGTTAAGTGTGCACCGTGGGGCGCGCTGTGTACGGATCTTCGCTACCGGAGCTCCGACAGTCGCGTGGCGACCGTGGACGAGAATGGTACGGTGACCGCCGTCGGAAACGGCAGCTGTACGATCGAGGTCTACAGCCCGAAGCTGATGCTGAAGGATGAGATCACGGTCCATGTCAGCGGTGGCAGCCAGGGAAGCGGCAGTCATAGCGGTGGCTCTGGATCCTCCAGCCGAAAGACCGCGGCGGACCGGGCCTCCGAGCTCTATGCGTCCGGCCTCCCGACCTGGGTGGAAACCGGCGGACGCTGGATCCAGAATGCGGATGGCAGCTGGAGCTACCAGACCGGCACCAGCCCGATGACGAATCGCTGGGTATGTATCTATAATCCGTACGCCGACGAGCGCAGACGCCAGAAGCGCTACGGCTGGTTCAAGTTCGGACCGGACGGCAGGATGCTGACCGGCTGGGTGACCGATGCCGATGGAAACATCTACTACCTGAATCCTGCCTCGGACGGCACCCGCGGCATGATGCTCATCGGCTGGCAGCAGATCGACGGAAAGTGGTACTACTTCTCGAAGGACGAAGGCAGCGGCACCATGGGTGCCCTCCTCCGGAACACCATCACACCGGACGGCTACCACGTCGACGAGACCGGCGCCTGGACCGGACAGTAACAAAAAAGAGACGCCTTTGCCGGGCGTCTCTTTTTATTGACTCTTTATACCTTATAGGGTATAAAACGCATCCGCATTTCATACTTTATACCCTATAAGGTATAAATGCACCGTTAACTATCGACATTATACCCTTAAAGGTATAAAATGATTTTAACACGGCGTGCAGAATGCGGACTATCACGTGTCTGCATAACTTTATCAGGGAGAGCATAGGTAAACACACATGAATAAAATAGCAGAATTTGTGAAGAAGAGTCGGCGTGCGGCAGGGCTTACGCAGGAGGAGTTCGCGATTCGCTCCGGGCTGGGCTTACGCTTCGTGCGTGATCTGGAGCAGGGGAAGGAAACGGTCCGCATGGATAAGGTGAATGTCGCCCTCGCGATGTTCGATATGGAAGCCGTACCCGGAAGAAAGGATGAAGCCTGATGGAGGAGACATTCAGAAAAGCATATGTATACGTGCGGGATACCTATGCCGGCGTCTTAAGTGAGACAGACAGCGGATATACCTTTTCGTATGACCGCGCGTATATGCTGCGCGCTGACGCCACGGCGGTTTCCCTGACCCTTCCGCTGCGCGAAGAGCCCTACAGATCCAGCACGCTGTTCTCCTTTTTTGACGGCCTGATACCGGAAGGATGGCTGCTCAATGTCATCAGCCGGAACTGGAAGCTCCTCCCGACGGATCGTTTCGGCCTGCTGCTGAAAGCGTGCAAGGACCCGATTGGAAATGTATCGATCATGGAGACCAGAGTATGAACTGTTTATGCTGCGGGAAACCGCTTCGTGAAAAAGATCAGAATGGATGGCATACGGCCTGTATCAGACGTTTTTTCGGCACACGTACGCTGCCGGAAATCCGGCTCGATGAAGAAACACTCCGGCAGATCACAAAGGAAAATACCGAAAACGGATACACGGTCACTGGTGTGCAGAAGAAACTGTCCCTGCATCTCTTTTCAGATGAAAAGCAGCCGAGGCTGACACTGGTCAACTATCCGAATGGGTACATTCTGAAGCCACAGGTCCAGGAGTTTGAAGCATTGCCCGAAGCGGAGCAGCTCGTCATGTGCATGGCAGATGCAGCCCGCATCGCGACGGTGCCACATGCCCTGATCAGAGCAAACGGGCAGTTTGCATATATCACGAAGCGCATCGACCGTATCATCGACAGGGCGAAAATCCGTAAGATCGCGATGGAAGATTTCTGCCAGCTGGATCTCCGACTAACGCAGGACAAGTACCGAGGCTCCTATGAGCGCTGTGCGAAGGTGATCGAACGCTACTCCACGCAGCGCGGTCTGGACATGAGTGAACTCTTTATACGACTGGTATTCTCGTTTATCGTCGGAAATTCGGACATGCATCTTAAGAACTTTTCGCTGATTGAAAGCGAGGCGGGGAGCGAGGACTACCATCTGTCGCAGGCGTATGATCTTCTTCCTGTCAATGTCATCATGCCGGAAGATAAGGAGCAGTTTGCGCTGACGATGAATGGGAAGAAGCGGAACCTTCGTCGAAAAGATTTCCTGGTCTTCGCAGCTGCCTGCGGAATCCCCGAAAAAGCCGCAGAGAAAATGATTGCCCGGCTCCTGCGCATGAAACCGAAATTTTTGGAGCTGTGCGCTGCATCCTTCCTCCCGGAACACATGAAAGAAGAGATCTGTGCACTGATCGAGGAACGTTGCAGTATGCTGTCGCCGAGAGATCGAAAGACTCCGGATGCTGCCTCTGCAGAAACTCTGGAGCATATGGACTGACCTCAGCGCCCCCCTCCGTTCACCCTTATATTATTAAAATCCCAGCATGGTTAAACACCGTGCCGGGATTTTTTTATGACTGAACATGCCAGCCATAACCAAATTTCGATTTTTTACATCTTGTGTCGTGATTTCTACATCTTGTGTCGAGATTCTCACGAAGGCCTGTCTTTTGTTATAAAATACAATCATCACCAACGAGATACTTACATCGAGACTGAAACGACGACTCCTGAATATAAGCATGAGGACGTCACCAGAACGTTGGTAGTTCAGATAAATGTTGCTGGATACAGTTTAGAAGCATAACGCAACGCGCGTGGTTCGGAGGAAGCAATGAAAAGACAGACAAGAAGAATGAAAGACATAGCCAAGAGAGGTCTTGTTGGCTTACTTACAGTCAGCATGTGCCTGTCAAACGTACAGGGAATCGCTTTTGCAGATAACCGCGTCGAGGTCGGCGGGGTGAAGGTGGACGGAAAGAAGGTCACCCTCAACCTGAACGGCGGCAGCCTGATGGAGGCTGCCCGCGCTGCGCTTGCAGAGGCCAATGTTTACGACGATACGTATATCGCGGTCAGCAAGGATGCGAAGACCCAGGCGGCGTACCGCGCCCTGACCGATGGTTCGAATCCACTCTACGAGCTGGCGCTTTTCTCAGATGGAGAGCTGCAGGCACTCGAGGATGCTGGGGTCGAGATCGTCGCCCTGATCCAGATGGATCAGAAGCAGGCCGAGGCTGCTGGCAATCTCATGCCGGCGACCGCGAGTGAGATCGAGCGCTCCAGCACGAAGGTCGAGTTCTTCGATCCGTCGAAGGACGAAGGAAAGGAAATCCTGCTCTATCAGCCAGATTCCCTCTTCGCAGGCTTCTACGATCAGTTCTCGAATCAGCTGATGAACGCAAGCGAGAAGGAGATCGCATCCGCGGATCCGAGTACCTACGAGTTGAGCGGTGACGAGAAGCTTACCTTCTTATTTATAAATCACGCAGATGCCGGACGCACCTTCAACCTCGAGCTGAACGGCGAGTCCATCGAGAAGGGCATCAAGGTCGCGAAGGCCGAGAGCGTCATCAAGGGCGTGATGAGCACCCTCGATGTGAGCGGTATCGAAGAGACCCTCGAGACCCCGGCACCGGAGACCTCCGCAGCCGTGACCGAGCCGTCCAGTGAAGCCGCAGCGCAGCCTTCTGAAGAAGCCGCAGCGCAGCCGTCCACTGAGACCGCGATCGAGCCGAGCACAGAGGCGAGCGGGACTGCAGGCGAGTCAATCGTGATCCTTCCGGAGACTGGTGCGACAGCCGAGAGTGGCGAGACCGAGACATCCGTAGCAGTGGAGACCAGCGCAGCAGCACAGCCGTCCCAGGACGAGGCCAATGCTGAGACCGGGCTCCCGGCGGAAGGACAGACATCCACAGAAAACACCGAGCAGCCGGCGACAGAGAAGACCACCGCGGCAGCAGAAAATACAGGCATCGTTGAAACTATAAAGGAAGTCATCGAGACCATCACAGAGAATGCAAATGCGACGATGATGAAGATCGAGCGCAGACTCGGCGTCATCCGTGCAGAAGCGGCAGAGAACGATGAGGCAGTCGTAGAAACTCCGAAGTCCGAGGAAGCTACGGCAGCAGGCACCAAGACCGAAGCCCCGAAGCAGGAAGAGATCCCAGCAGCAGGCACTGAGAACGAAGCCCCGAAGCCGGCAGAGACCCCGGCAGCAGGCATTGAGAACGAAGTCCAGAAGCCGGCAGAGACCCCGGCAGCGGGCACCGAGAACGAAGCTCCGAAGCCGGAAGAAATTCCGGCAGCAGGAACCGGAATCGAGACCCTGAAGCCGGCAGAGACCCCGGCAGCGGGTACCGAGAACGAAGCGCCGAAGCCGGAAGAGACCCCGGCAGCAGATAGCGGAATCGAAGCTCCGAAGACCGAGAAAACCACGGCAGCGGCGGAAATCGAAACCACCGCAGCGGTGAAGACCGACATGGACATCGCACTCGAGCACGATCGTAAGGCCCTCTTGAGAGAGACCAGAGCCGCCGACCTCGTAGATGGCTCCGTAGCCAGCGCACGTGTCCTCCAGTACACCCTCGATGACCTCTCGAAGTCCTTCTGGTCCGCAGAGATCACCGATCGTTACGAAGTCAATGTATTCGCAGAAGATACCGCATTTACCGAGGCCGTCGAGCTCGAACTGAAGGAACTCGCGAAGCCGGAAGAAGCCGAGGATGGCAGCCTGGCCGTCGGTGAGGATACCCTCACGGAGAAGCAGGTCGAAGCCCTCAAGGCCGACGGCGTCTATGAGAACTCTCAGTCCCTGGACATCCGCTTCGTAAACGCAGCCGGCGAGGAAGTCGAGCCTTCCAGCGCAGTCAAGGTAAGAATCAAGGTTTACAAGGAAGCCCTCCCGGAGGATGCGGACATCAGTACCATGGCGATCCGCCACCTCGACGAGAAGAGCACGGACGCGGTCAATGTCGACACCGTCGCAGAATATCGCGAAGACGCTGCATCCGACCACGGAACAATCAAGCCGGTTGACGGAGACGGTAAGATTACCGAGCTCCAGACCGTAGATGCAGAGAACGCAGACGAAGAAACCTCAGCTATCGCAGAAACCGCGACAGAATCGAAGAAGGTTCTCCCGGAAGAAGCCGTTGCAGTTGAAAGTACCTTCACCGTAAACAGCTTCTCAAGCTTCACCATTACATTTGGGACGAATAAAGAGAGCGCAACAGTTAAATTTGTTAAAATTAATAGTAAAGGTAAATATGAAAATATAACTACAAACGCCAGTCTTCCGACAGTAATAAGTGCGAATAACGACAGTACAAATGAACTGGATCTCAGCAAATATGCAGCAGATTATGTAAAGAATAGGAAAGGCAAGTATGAAGAGAATGAGTATACGTTCAACCATGTTGAGTTATTACAAAATGGCCAAACGAAAGCTATCGCTATCGATAATAAACTGAAGGTTATCACAGTCACAGATACTTCTGGAGAGAAGACTTCTGGAGAGAAGAAGTGGCAGTATACGATCAAAGAGAAGACGGAGGGAAGTAAAAAGCGGGAAGGATTAATCCAAAATGGCGATACGATTTATGTAGTCTACAATAATAAAATTGAGCTTACAACAGTTGAAACCGTAGATAGTGCAGCGAAGGGTTTCCACCTTTATATGAAGAACTATAGAAATCCGGCAGATATCGGTGGCGGAAGCTACGGTGAGAATCACGGGTCGATTACACAAGGACTCTATTCCCGGGTTACAAGCGGCGATTATCCGACACTGACGAGAAATAACAATAAATCTATCGCAGACTGGTTCCCGGCAAACGAAAAGGCGGAAGTTAATCATCTGTTCTTACAGTCCGTATATGATGAGACCGGATACTTCTACTACAACAGCGCAGAAAACTTTGCAACATTAAAGAATACGAACGAAGAAAAACCAAAAAGATTTACGGTTTACAATCAGCTGGGCACACCTTCTGATGAAGATCGCTTCTATTACAAGCGTGGTAATTTCATGCCATATAATAGCTTGAACACAGGGAAAATCCTGAGTCGTAATTTATATGATGATCAGGGTACCCGGCTGTCTGAGTCAGATCCGCGATATAATGAAGCACTTTATGGATTTAATGAAGGAAATGAATTCTACTTCGGTATGTATGGTGTAGCAGAGTTCTACCAGCCGGTAGGAGGTCAGGTAAACGGTGAGGATATGATTTTTGAATTCACCGGTGATGACGACATGGTGGTATACATCGATGGCGTTCTCGTATTGGATCTCGGCGGTATCCATGATGCACAGAGCGGATACATCAATTTCGCAACTGGCGTGGTTGGATACACGAACCAGACAACAGGTAATGCAGTTAATTGGAACTATACAACTATCAAGAAGCAGTACAACTTGGCGGAAAAGTCTACATCTACTAGCTGGAAAGAAATCCAGGTGACAAAGCCGGATGGTAAGACTGAAAAGAGAGAGGTATTTGCAGATGGTACGAGCCATAAGCTCCAGATGTTCTATATGGAACGAGGCGCAGGTGCTTCGAATCTGAAAATTAAAGTAAATATTCCTCCGATTCCGGATGGCAGTGTAAACATTCAGAAGAAAGTCGTAGGTCTGAATGCAGCGCAGGCGAAAAAGGAAGAGTATACTTTAAAGCTTTCGACGAAGACGGGAAATAATTCATGGCAAGCAGCTGCAAATCAGTCATATACAGTGAGCGGCCAGGAAGCAACAACATATGATAATGGCGAATTTACGATTCATGCGGATGAGGTTGCGGTTTTCTCTCAGATCCCGGCAAATACAGAAGTCAAGGTTGAGGAGCTGAATCAAGGAAAGATATATGAAGTAAGTTATCAGGCATACGACTCTACTGGAACAGCGTTATCTGCTGATAAAAATGCAACAGTAACTTCAGCAGGGCATGTAAAGGTTGAGGTTACCAATAATGCAGAGAACGCCACAAAATCCTTAAAGGTTGTGAAAAAGTTCCTGATTAATGGTAAAGAGACAACGAATGCGCCGAATAGTTCGGAATTTGATAATGCTAATTTCATACTTCAGGAAAAGCAGAGTGATGGTACATATTTAAACCTGAGTTCTGAAAACCATTATTCTTCTTTCCCAGTCTCAACCGGAAACAGTAAATCTTTAACCTTTACGCAGCTTGATCCGACAAAAACATATCGAGTTGTAGAGGAAATCACCGAAGCAACCGATGGTGGAAGCAACGACACAACACCGTATAGCAGTACAAGTTACATGATTGGCAGTGATATATCTTCGACAAAATGTAATCCTGATACAACATCTGGAAAGACGTTATTGGCGTCTGGAGATATCACATTACAGGAGGTTAGTGGAGAGCAGCAGTATCATGACAATACAGTGACCTTCATAAATGAATATAATTCTCCATCTGTGGATGTGGAATTTACCAAGGTGGATTCGACAAATTCGGATAACCGACTTGCTGGTGCAGTATTTGGTCTGTATACCGACATAAAGGCACAGAATGCTTATAAGGTGAAGGATAAAGATGTGACCGCAATATCGGATGATAATGGAGTGGTTAAGTTCGAGAAGCTTCCGTACAAAACGGATGGAACGACAAGCTACTACATCAAGGAGACGAAGGCACCGTCTGGATATGTATTAAGCGATACGGTTTTCAAAGCAGCTATTGCAGCGGACGGCAAGGTAACCATCACCGGAGAAAAGGGTGTTACGACGTTAGCTGACGATAAGACAGCCATTACCAATACACCGACGCAGATCATCTTCAAAAAGAAGGACGCCAACAACGATACAAAATCTATCAAGGCAACGTTCAAAATTACGAAGGATGAATCAAAGCTTGCAAACTTTGGCGATATCACCGATGGAGAAGGGCAGTTTGAGGTTTCCAGCGAGGGCACCACATTAACACACCTTCCGGATGGTAAGTACGAGCTCACAGAGATCATAGCTCCGGGCGGATACAATCTTCTGACGCAGAAGATCAGCTTCACCATTACTCATGGAAAGCTGCAAGAAACAGACAAAAATAATGTAAATGGAGTTGTTGCATTTGGTGCAGACGGTACGACCATCACCATTTTCAACACGGCGGGAATCCAGCTTCCGGAGACCGGCGGCATGGGCACACTGATGACGACGATGAGCGGTATGGCACTCATGCTGATCGCTTTAGGATATCTCATCCTCGTGAAACGCAGGGAGAAAGGCGGTTTGAATTAACATTGAAACCTCTACACTGGAGAACTGAAGCGCCAGAAAGAACGTGAAGGAACATGAATTTATCTCTCCTCCGGCAGAGACCGGAGGAGAGAATCAAAAGAAAACCATCTGTGGTTTAAACAGAAGGACGAACACCACACCATGTCTGAAGAGGACAGAAAGGGAGACCAGCTATGAAAAGTCAAGCATAGATTAGCAGAAAATTATCTTTTTTATCAGTGGCTATAAAAGGGTAACTCTAACAGAGCTCCCCAAAGGGTGCTTTTCAAAATCTACTATGATCTCGAGTTAGAACTTACTCAAGATTGAATGCCACATCATCCGTCAGCATCTTAAAAAGGATTCTGACGAGTTTGCCGGCACAATGCCCCAGAGCATTATAGTGGTTCCGGCCTTCAGCCATCT
>NZ_JBQHVY010000017.1:0-62102 GCF_052064255.1 Oribacterium sp. HCP3S3_B9 | reverse complement strand
GGGGCGGAGTGTGCAAAAAAAGATCTGAATGATAAATAAAACCCCCCCGCCCGGCCCCGCCGAGAGTGGGGGGGCCCAACGGCTGCCGGCCCTCCGGGGTTCTGTTCTTATGTCTCTGGCAGCTCGTAGCTGGCCTGCGGTAGTGTGAAGGTGAACTCGGTGCCGACGCCCTCCGTGGAGACGCAGTCGATGTTCTCACCGTGTGCGGTGATGATGGACTTCACGATGCTGAGACCGAGACCGGTACCGTGCTTGTCCTTGCCGCGGGACTGATCCGCCTTATAGAAGCGGTCCCAGATCTTCGCGAGGTCCTGCTTCGGGATACCGATGCCGGTGTCCTTTATGGAGACGAAGACCTTCTGGCCGCGTATCCCGGTGCGGATCGCGATCGAGGATTTCGGATTACTGAACTTCAGCGCGTTATCGATCAGGTTATAGAGCACCTGCTGGATCTTACTGTAGTCCGCGTAGACCATCTCCTTCTTCTCGGCGAAGGTCAGCTCGAAGACGAGCTCCTTCTTCTGACAGGTCATCTCGAAGCTCGCACAGACGTCACGGATCACGCGGTTCACATCAAAGTTCGTCCGGCTGAGGAAGCCCTTCTTATCCAGGGTGCCCAGACTCAGCATTGACTGCGTCAGCTTCGTAAGGCGCTCCGTCTCGGAGATCAGGCGCATGAGGTACTTCGGCTCCAGCTCCTCCGGGATCGTACCGTCGAGGATGGCCTCGAGGTAGCCCTTGATGGAGGTCAGCGGAGAGCGGAAGTCATGGCTGACGTTCGCGATGAACTGCTTCTGATAGTCGTCCGACTTCGAGATCTCATCCGACATGAAGTTCAGGGTCTCCGCAAGGTAGCCCATCTCATCCTCCGAGTTCGTCGTGATCTTGTAGTGATAGTCGCCGGCGGCATACTTCGTGGCTCCCTCCGTGATACGCTTCAGCGGGCGGTAGACGATGACATAGAAGACGGCCATGATCAGCAGCGACAGGATGAAGATGATGAGCGCCGTGAGGTAGACGATGTTCAGGATGTCGTTCTGTGAAGCGACGATGTTTTCGACCGGTTCATGGATGAGAACATAGCCGCCGGTCATGTAGCCACGGGTCACCGGCGCCATGACCGAGAGGACCTCGTCCGGATACAGATCGTGATAGCGGCCGAGCTTATAGCGCATGCCGGTCATCGTGCTGTCAAAATCCGGGATCTCGATGTTCTTATGTGCCTCCTCCGCGGTGTCGCTCAGCACCTTTCCGTTTCGGTCCACGATCCAGATGTCGACATCAAGGAAGGTGGAGACCGCCTTCATCTGCTGACTCACCGCGTCGGTGCTCAGGTTCAGGTTTCCCGTCTCGGAATAGGTCGAGGAGATCAGTGTCGCCTCACTGTAGAGACTGTTCGCCCGCTCCCGGATCAGGTAGCGGTAGGTGAGTCCGGAGGACAGGATCGCCACGACCATGAAGCCCAGCACACCGAAGACGATATACGCCACGATAAATTTTACAAATAAGGATCGTTTCACTTTAGTTCGTCAGGACGAGCTTCGCGCTGCCGTAGATGCCGGCGTCGTTGCCGAGGGTGGCGAGCACGATGTCTGCCTTCTTCGTGAGGATCGGCGTGTAGTCTGCATAGTGCTTCTTCACGAGGTCGATCAGGTACTGACCGGCTCTGGAAACACCGCCACCGATGACATAGATCTCCGGATCCGCCACCATGGAAATCGTGGCGAGGGCACGGCCGAGGTAGTACATACTGGTGTCGATGGTCTTCACCGCGAGCGGGTCACCGGCCTTCGCACAGTCGCAGACATCACGGGCACTCAGCGCATCGCCGAACGCACGCATCGTGGAGGCTTCGTCGCTCGCCGCGAGATTACGCTTTGCCTCGCGGACGATACCGGTCGCACTGGCCACCTGCTCGAGACAGCCATGGCCGCCGCAGTTGCAGGCCTCCTGCTCACCGTCACGCACCTGGATATGACCGATCTCTGCGCCGGCGCCATGGACGCCTGCGATGATCTGACCGTCGATGATCAGTCCGCCACCGACACCGGTGCCGAGGGTCACCATCACGAGATTTGCGTGGCCCTTACCGCCACCCTGCCACATTTCGCCGAGGGCGGCAACATTGGCATCGTTACCGACGGCACAGCGGATCCTTCCGCCCATGAGCTCCTGCATCTCCTTCGCCGGCCAGTGATCATGCCAGCCGAGGTTGACGCAGACGTGCACATAGCCGTTCGGCTCGACCGGACCCGGCACACCGATACCGATGCCCTCGATGTCCGTGAGCTCGATGCCCTTCTCCTCGAGGCGCTTCTTCAGCGCATCTGCGACATCCGGAAGGATATACTTTCCGTCCTCTTCCTTACGGGTCGGAACCTCCCACTTATCCATCAGAACACCGGTGAGTGTGAAGATACCGCACTTCACCGTCGTTCCGCCTACATCAACGCCTACACAATACTGATTCATATGAGCCCCCTCCTGCTACTTCAGCTTTACAGATTCCATCGCGCCCGCACTTCCGATGAGCAGATCGAGGCCCAGCGGATTCTTCATGCCATGCGCTACCCGCGCTCTGGAGATCGAGGTATCGATGTTGCCGCTGTACTTCAGTGTGCCGCTCATGTCGTAAAGCTGGAGCGTGGTATTATTATAAACCAGGACCCTGTCCTGATCGATATCGAAGTTTGTATAGTTCAGCTGGAACGGCGTCGAGAACACCGTCTGGCCGTTCAGCCGGTATACGGTCAGCATGTACGGATCCACGGAGGTCTCCGAATCGCTGTTATCCGTGATGATGCCAATGTAGTCGTCCGCATAGGTAATCGCCTGGATCGTCTGCTCGATCTCGACCTTCTGGCTGAGCTCCGGACTCGTCAGCACCTTCGTACTGAAGAAGGCGATGCCGCCATCATAGAAGGCCTGTGCATGCGTATCATCCGAGAAATGCACCCGTCCGGCGAGATGTCCGCTGAAATCGTCGGTGAAGCCACCCACGACACGGTTACTGCCGGCATTCTGGCCGATCTCACTCAGATTATAGAAGATGACCTTGTTCTGGATCGTTCCGTTCTCGATGGAGGCGAACGACGCGATCAGCTCCGTGCCATCCGGTGATACTGCGATATCCACTGGATATCCGTCACCGTCGAGCACCGACTTGATGGAAATATCCAGCGCCGCACCCTCCTTCGAGAAGACGGTGATATAGCTCGCCTTCGAATCCTCGAGAAGTGCATAGGTGACGCCGGTGCCGGCCACTGAAATCTTCGTAATCGGTAGATTCGTCTCTGCCTGTCCGGTGGTACCGGTCTTATTCATGATATAGATCGCGGTCTTACCCTGATCGGCGATTGCACAGTAGTCTCCACTGATGGACACATACGGACTGTTCATCTCGTAGGACTGATTCCAGATGGTCTTCCCCGACGAATCGATATAGGTCGCACCATCACGGGTCACCTTCAGGAAGCCGTCGCCGAAGATCTCATAGTCCTCATAGTCCGACTCGCTCACGCCGTTTTCACCGGTGAAGCTGTTTCGCCAGTTCTGCGAAAAGCCTGTATACGGCCGCTTCATCATATATACTGCACCCGCCACAAGCGCGCCGAGCACCAGTACGACGACGAGAAAAACGAGGAGGCGGCGACGACTATGTCTCCGCTTCCCCTTCTCCTCAGCCTGCTCCGCCTCCTGCTGCAGCAGCTCCTTCGTATCGACGACGCGACGGCGCAGCTCCTGTTTTCGATTTTCTCTCTCAATATCTGCCATGTTTTTAATATAAGCTGTGCGGATATACGCCCTGATCTACGAGCTCCTGTAAGGACTGCTGCACGGCTTCCTTATCCTCTGCGTAGGTCACGCCGAACCAGCGGTCATGATCTTCCAGCACCTTGACCGTCGCCTTACCCGCGAGCATCAGCTTCGAAATCTCCGCCGGAAGGAGATACTCACTCTTCATCTCCTGACCGTGCTCGTCGAGCCATGCCGGGAAGTTCTCGATGAGGACATCCAGGTACTTCTCCGGAAGACCGAACATGTTCATGGAAACGATCGCATTGCCATCGACCTCGACCGGATTTCCATCGCCATCCTTACCCATGAGCTTTCCATCCGCCTGCTTCGCGATGTCGTAGGTCTCGTCAATCTCATGAAGATAGCCGCCCTCGCCCATCACACAGACACCACGGTTGACGGTGCCGTGATCGGACAGGGTGTTTCCCACGATGTAGCCGGCCATGCACATATCGAAGGCCGGTGCATCCTCATCCATCGTATTTACGAGGTAGTCATGAATCAGTTTGAAGCCCTCACGGCCATAGAAGTCGTCCGCATTGATGACGGCGAACGGGCAGTCGATGAGATCCCGCACCTGGATCAGTGCATGCGCGGTGCCCCACGGCTTCTTTCTGCCCTCCGGTACACGGTAGCCCTCCGGCAGCTTGTCGATCTCCTGGAAGGCATACTTGCACTTCGCGATCTTCTCGACACGGTCGCCGATGATCTCACGGAAATCCTTCTCGATATCCTTACGGATGATAAACACGATCTCGTCAAATCCGGCTTCCAGTGCATCGTGGATGGAATAATCCATGATGATCTCACCACTCGGTCCCAGCTTCGCCAGCTGCTTGATACCACCGCCGAAACGGGATCCCAGACCTGCCGCCATAATTACCAGTGCCGTTTTTTTCATTTTACTTTACTTCCTCTCTCGTCCGCAGAACGCGGGCAATCTCATATCCTATGCTTATGTATGTTTCTACTGAACCACATCTCCCCATCATCCCGACATCGGCAGGTAAGAGAAGTGCATATTCATATATCAGTAGCCGAGCCA
Organism: Oribacterium sp. HCP3S3_B9; assembly: GCF_052064255.1. Lineage (NCBI taxonomy): Bacteria > Bacillati > Bacillota > Clostridia > Lachnospirales > Lachnospiraceae > Oribacterium > Oribacterium sp. HCP3S3_B9. The sequence goes on along the minus strand of NZ_JBQHVY010000017.1, from coordinate 57,259 downwards.
CGCGCCGTCTGCGCCGACGTGAAGACCATCCGGGGTAGTCGTGTTCGTCAGCATCGCCCCGAAGGTGCCGTCGTGCAGCTGGTTGAAGTAGTAGAACTTGTCGTTGATCTTCCACCAGCCATGGAGCATCGCGCCGTAGGTCGCGCCCTCGGTCGTATTGAGCAGATACCAGCGGCCATCCACGCGCTGGAGGCCGGTCAGCATCGCGCCGTCTGAACCCATGAGGTACCAGTTGAGGCCGTCTGGACAGATCCAGCCGGTCAGGAACTGATTGCCGGCGATGTAGTACCACTTATTCATGTACTGCATCCACTGTCCGCTGCCCGTGCCGGTCACACCGGTCGGATTCAGGGTGCTCGCCGGACTGCCCTGCTGGAGGTTGAAGCCCGGACCGAAGACCTTTTCTGCGTTGTTCTTCACCTTAACGGTCGAGTTACTCGTCACGATCGCGTTGGAACGCGCGGTCGGGATCGAGAAGCTGTAATCGGATTCGGTCTTATCACCATCGACCGTCGCGTCATCACAGATGAACATGGACTTCGCGATGAAACCGCCGCCATCGCCGGAGGCCGCTGCCTGCACGGAGATGTGGTCGACCGAGCGGCCACCCGAGCTGTAGCTGGAGACATTGACCGCGTGCTTCGGACCGGTCACCGAGGTTTTATTCTCGTGATAATCACCGTCTGCGTCCGTCCAGTAGATGTAGACGTTATACTTCGTCGCGTACATCACCTTATCCCAGCTGATCTCGTCGCCGTTATGCTCGAAGCCGGTCGGATTCTTCAGTACGTAGAACGGGTAGGTGGTGCAGCGGAGGCGGATCGCGTTTTCGTTCCGGCTCAGCATCTCGACCTTCGTCGCACCGAGGACCTCGACGGCACAGGTTTCGGTGAAGCTGTTTCCCGCCATCGGGTGAACCTCGATCGTGTAGGTGTAGGACTTGCCCGGCTTCGTACGGTCGCCGGAGGTGCTGTAATCATACACGAAGTAGAGATGATCGTAGGTCGCCGGCTCCTCACCGCTCGACATGTCGCCGGCGGTCATGCTGCTCTCCTCTTCCGGGGCCAGATCGATGCGGACCGTGCTGATCCCGGCTGCCAGCGCCGTCATCGCGCTCATCGCGGACAGCATCACGCAGGCTGCCGCCGTCAGGAAAAACGTACGGAGTTTCATCCTCGCTGCTCCTTTCTTTTCTATATCATGAACCTTTTCGAAGGGTTCGTAAAGTGTCGATAATGCATCATCTTATTGTACCAAGTTATGCAGGGGTTTTCAATAAGAGGGCGGCGGACAGTAGGGATGGCATCAAAATCTTGTAGCAGTTCAGGCAGGGGACCCGGAGGGGCGGCAACGGAGGCACAGTACTCCGAGACCGGTTCAATCTAAGCCGGGGACCCTAAGCGGCACTAGGCCCTCTGCAATCGCTGAGTTTTCTTCATGAAAACTCAGCGTTGCTAGAGGGTGCTAAGGAAAAAAGTACCAAGTGCCGCTAAGGGGACCCGGCTTGATTTCACACGGTCTCTACGTATGGCCTCCGTTGCCGCCCCTCCGGGTCCCCTGCCTGCCTGAACTGTTACAAAATCTTCAAATCAGTTGGCTTTAACGCCGCGCAGTGTTAAAATGCTACTTATGTATGTTTCCGCACAGGGCGGAGAAAAATCCAGGAGGACGATCATGCTGAATTTTGCAAGTGATTATACAGAGGGCTGTCATCCGAAGGTGCTGGAGGCACTGACACGGACGAATATGGAGCAGCTGACGGGCTACGGTACCGATATCTACAGTGACCGTGCGAAGGAGAAGATCCGCGCATTTATCGGACATCCGGAGGCGGAAATCTTTTTCCTGACCGGTGGCACGCAGACGAACCAGACGGTAATCGACACGACGCTTCGGATGTACGAGGGTGTGGTCGCTGTGCAGTCCGGTCATGTCAACTGTCATGAGGCGGGTGCCATCGAGTTCACAGGGCACAAGGTCCTGGCGCTTCCGAGCCACGACGGTAAGATGGATGCCGCGGAGCTCGACCACATGGTGGCGGCGTTCTATGTGGACGGCGACCATGATCATATGGTATTCCCGGGCATGGTCTACATCAGCCATCCGACGGAGTACGGAACGCTCTACCGGAAGGCGGAGCTAGAGGCGATCGCTGAGGTCTGCCGGAAGTGGAAACTTCCGCTCTTCCTCGACGGCGCACGTCTCGGCTACGGACTCATGAGCCGTGACACCGACGTAACGATCGAAGACATTGCCCGCCTCACGGATGTGTTCTACATCGGTGGCACGAAGGTCGGCGCGCTCTGCGGCGAGGCTGTCGTGTATCCGCACGGCGGGGCACCGAAGCAGATGGTAACGATGATCAAGGAGCATGGCGCGCTGCTCGCGAAGGGCCGCCTCAACGCCGTGCAGTTCGACGCGCTGTTCACCGACCAGCTCTACACGGAGATTTCGGTCAATGCCATCGACCGCGCAGAGGAGCTCAAGGCGGTTTTCCGTGACCGCGGATACGCGTTTTTCCTGAACTCTCCGACGAACCAGCAGTTTGTGATCCTGCCGAAGACGACGCTCGAGGCGCTGAAGGCACGGGACGTCATCTGCACCCCATGGGAGCCGTACGGCGAGGACCAGATGGTCGTCCGCTTCTGCAGCTCCTGGGCGACCACGAGCGCACAGGTCGCTGCCCTCGCGGAGATTCTCGACGAAGTGAAGAAATAAAAAAACCGGAAGGCACTGCACGGGTGTCTTCCGGTTTTAAATTTTACTTTCCGAGAATCGCGTCGCGAAGCGGTGCAGCGATCTTCTCGAGCTCGGCCTCGTCGGTGATCTTATTCATGTTCGGATCCATCGCGAAGGTGCCGCCCCACTCGAACTGATCCTTATACTTCGGAACGAGGTGCATGTGAAGATGGCAGCCAGTGTCGCCGTACATACCGTAGTTCAGCTTGTTCGGGTGGCATACCGCATGAATCGCATTGGCAACCGTTACGACATCCGCGATAAATGCTGCGCGATCTGCCTCGCTGAGCTCCAGCATCTCGGATACGTGGTGCTTCGATGCCACGATGCATCTGCCCGGATGGCTCTGCTCCTTGAAAAGATAAACGGTGGAAGCCGGCAGCTCACAGATCTCATAACCGAACTTCTTTACCAGCTCGCCCTTTGCGCAGTATGCACAGTCTGGATGTTCCTTCGCCATATCTGCCATATCAAAATCCTCCTTTTTCATGCTCATGCTGTCGACCAGCACGCTTATGTTCATTCTCTACGATTATATCACCGATGACGCAGTATGGAAAGCGCTTACAGAGTGATGTTGCAGACCATCCTTTTTATTCTGATAACTCTTTTAACACATCACAAAGCAGTTCAAAGCCGGTCTGTATATCCGCTGCAGCGGTGGCTTCTGCCGGATTATGGCTGATACCTCTGATACTCGGCACGAAAATCATTGCGGTCGGGAAATGCTTTCCGAATACCATCGAGTCGTGACCGGCACCGCTGTTCATATGCTTATATGCCAGTTGTTTTTCTTTACAGTGCCGTTCGATCACCTGAATCACGTTCGGATCCATCTGTGCGGACGCCAGGCAATGATTCTTGCTAAGCCGGGTCTTAAAGCCCTTGCGTTCGATGGATTCCAGCGCACGCTTCAGAATCACTTCATCCTGAAGCAGTGCCTCTTCGCTGCCATCGCGCATATCGATGCGCAGATCTACGTGATCTGCGATGACGTTCTGCATCCCAGGAAATACCTGCAGCATGCCATAGGTCAGGGTGGCGGAAGGGGCCTGCTCCATCATCTGACGGGTAGACTCTGTGATAAATTTCGCAGCAGCCACCACCGGATCGTGCCGTAACGGCATCGAGGTGGTACCTGCATGGTTCTGGCTTCCCTGAATGGTCAGCTCATAGTTAAAGATACCGACGATGCTGTCCACAATACCGATCTGCTTCTGCTCACTTTCAAGCACCGGTCCCTGTTCGATATGCAGCTCTACGATCGCTCGAATATCGTCACGTTTCGCGCTTTTCAGCGCTTCCGGCTGATACCCGGCAGATAACAGTGCTTCACGAAGTGTGACACCATCACGGCCGACTTCCTCAAGATCCTCCTCTTTCAGCGTGCCACAGATCGCACGGCTCCCCTGACAGCCGGAAGCGAAACAACTGCCCTCTTCCTCCATCAGACCGACCACTTCCAGGCTGTGCTTCGGAACGTAGCCCGACTGTTTGAGGTATCCCAGCGCGGCTACACCGGTCACAACGCCCAGTGCGCCATCATATTTTCCACCATTCTTTACAGTATCCAGGTGGGATCCCGTCAGTACGGTACCTGGCTTTGTCCCCGGAAGCCGCCCATACACGTTCCCGATCGCATCCTCTCTGTATTCCAGCCCCTGCTCTTCGATCCACTCACGCAGGATGTTCTTCGCGATTCTGTCTTCCGGAGTGTACGCTGCACGCCAGATTTCTCCGTCGATACGTGTCGCATCGGCCAGCTGGCACAGCATCTCTTCTATTTTTAACCCAGCTTCGTTTCCCATCATAAATGTCACCTCATTTTCGAGAGCACTATCGAATAACCGTCCGATTTTGAATATGTGAATACATTAATACTTTTTATCGTTTTTGCAAGAGAACCTGAACTATTACCGAATACCTAATAATATCGTAAGAATCGGTAAGCTTCTCTCTATAGCATTTTCCGTTCGGATTCGCTAACATAGAGATAGTGAGCTTCGCGTGATACGTATCCCGAATCGTAGACGGCTTTTGCTGTCCATCGCAGGGGCTGGTGAAATCCGTTTTCACGAGTATATGACGTTCCCGGAAGTTTTTGGAGGGTGAATGTATGAGAAAGAGCATGAAGAAGTATCTGGCGGCGGTTGTGGCGATGAGCGCGCTGCTGCAGCTGACCGCGTATGCGGGGCCTGGTTTTTCGGCGAGCAGTTCGCGGGCGGCTGCGGCGGCTGCAAACGCGCAGTATGAGGCAGCGGCTCAGGCGGCAGCTCAGAAAGCAGCTCAGCAGAAGGCGCAGAATAGCACGGGTACGGGCGCTTCCATCAACATGAATTCGATCAACCAGGGCACCGTATCACCGGCGGAGGCCATGGCCATCGGTCAGAAGCTCGCCACCGTGAACGGCATGAGTGTCACCTACCAGCTGCCAAACAATCAGACGGAGGTCCTCGACGGTCTGACGATCGCAACCTGGGTAAATGGCAGTCAGGGCCTGACCGTATCCGTCGATGCGGCGAAGGTGGCCGCCTATGTACAGGGGCTCCGGAATAAATATGATACCCCGGCCGGTACACAGACCTGGCAGAGTGCGGACGGCACGACGAAGTCCATCAAGACCGACTATGGCTGGCACATCGATCAGGCGAAGGAAACCGAAGCCCTGATTGCAAACATTCAGAGCCTTCAGTCCGTGACCCGCGAGCCGGTGTACGCCTCCCGCGCCGTGCAGACCGAGATGCCGCAGTGGGGAAAGACCTTCGTGGAAATCGACATCTCCTCCCAGCATGTCTACTTCTATCAGAATGGCAACTGCGTCTGGGACAGCAAGTGCGTCACCGGTACCGCGACAGATCCGGACCGCGCCACTCCGACCGGTGTCTTCGCGCTCAAGTACAAGCAGCGGGACCGTGTTCTCCGCGGACGCATCAATCCGCAGACCGGAAAGCCGAGCTATGAATCTCCGGTCGCCTACTGGATGCCGTTTAACGGCAACATCGGTCTCCATGACGCAAACTGGCGCTCCAGCTTCGGCGGAAACATCTACCTGAAGAGCGGCAGCCACGGCTGCATCAACCTGCCACCGAAGAACGCGAAGACGCTCTTCGAGCTCATCACGCCAGGCACGGTCATCGTGGTATGTGACTGATGGAAGGTCGGAGACATTGACCTAAGCCAGCGTGTTTTCTGCTTTCAGAGCCCTATACAAAGATTTGAATCATCATTGCCAGAAAGGCCGGCCCGTATCAACTAAGATTAGTTAAGCGGTCCGGCCTTACCTGTGCCTGGTCACGAGTGAACAGCAACCACGATGATCGATATTTTTATGCACATTCTTCAGGCTATAACTATTCGTAAATCATAGTGTGCTATACGGAATCTTATGAAGAATTCGTCTGCGATCATACTTATTTTTCCAGTATCTGCGGATCCAGAAGGAAGTCATAAATATTCACAGTCAGGATACCATACTCATCGTAATATGGCTGAACGATGTCTTTGGTAACAACGATTTTCTTGAAAGAATCATCAATCTTTCTGAACGGTCTGATTTCCTGCGTGCGCTTTGCTTCATCTGGCAGCGAGTATGCAGACTGGATATAGTATCTGAGCGAACCAAGATTGCATACAAAATCAACCTCAAGTTGTTTGCGAATAACTTTACCGTCCCGATCACGATCTGCAATGGGGATTACACCTACATCCACACTGTAGCCACGCATACGAAGTTCATTATAAATTACGTTCTCCATAGAATGGGTTTGCTCAAACTGGCGAAAATTGATTCTTGCATTGCGAAGTCCAAGATCGGAAAAATAGTATTTCTTTGGAGTTTCGATATAATCCTTTCCTTTAATGTCATATCTTTGTGCTGATTCAATCAGGAAAGAATCCTCAAAACAATCCAGATATTTCTTAATGGTAGCGGAAGTAATTCTGGATTTCTTAACCGTCTTGACCGTATTCTTCAATTTTTCCGGATTGGTCAGCGAACCAATAGCAGAGGAAAGAATGTTCAAAAGATCTTCCAGTTCTCCAATGTTCTTCACTCGGTTACGCTTGATAATATCTCGAAGATAAATTTCATTGAACAGATTCTGTAATACAACTGCCTTCTCGTTTGCTCCCTCACGAAGAACAACCAGAGGGATACCGCCATATAACATATATTCAGATAATCCCATGTATTTATCACCGTTATAAATGGTCATAAACTCGGCAAAGCTCAGAGGATACATATGAACCTCGTCGCCACGACCGGCGAACTCGGTGGCAATGTCTTTGGACAGGAGCTTTGCATTACTTCCAGTCACAAATACATCCATATTATCTTTGCGCAGATAACCATTCAGAACAGCCTCAAAGCAATCCAACATCTGAATTTCATCAAGAAGCAGATAATACATTCCTTCGTCTACGACTTTGGAATGGATATATGCCATGAATTTTTCGGGTTCAACTCCACGCTTTTCCTTTTCAATCTGAATCAGGCTTTCGCCAATCAGATAAAGATCATCTGCTGAGTCAAAGGCAAAACGAATGATGTGGTCATCATCGACTCCGTTTTCCAGCAGGTGATGATAAAACAGATTATTCAATAAGTAGGATTTGCCACATCGACGAATACCAGTAATTACCTTAATCAGTCCATTGTTTTTTCTTTTTATCAACTTATCCAAATAAAAATCTCTGCGAATCTCCATATCAAAATCTCCTTACGAAAGATTTTTGCAACATGTTGCACTTTTCTATTTTATTATGTCCAGATAGACTTCAAAAATCAATATGGCAGTAAGAAATCAGAATAGATTTTTGTAACTTGTTGCATTTTTCTATTCTACAATCACATTATATGCTGATGAGATATCGTTCCGGTCTGAAAAACCACAAAAGAAAATCCGGACAGGCTGTCCACAAACAACCTTCCGGATAAGAAAAAACAGTCAAAAATATAATTCAGATCAGCTCCAGCAGCCAGTCGGCGATGGTTTCGATGAGGGCGATGCGGCAGCTCTGGAAGCCATGGTCACCCGGGAGGTAGACCTTCCGGTGGTTTGCGGCGGTGCCGAGCTTCTCGAGCTCGGTCCAGAGTGGCTCGATCATCTCCTGTACCGGTGCGACCTGATCGAGGATGCCGCCGATCATCAGAAGGTTTCGATCCTTCATGTCCTGTACAGCCTGGGTGAAGTGAAACGCCTCCCAGTGCGCCTCCGCATCCTGGAAAACACGATTCTGTTCTTCCTCTGTGTTGAGACGGAGAAGTCGGCCATCGGAGGATGCGATCATGTCCCGGAGGCTCTGCTCCTCATGCTTCGTGAAGGCATAAGCGATGTCATAGGGTGCCATCATGATGGTACCCCGGATCCACGAAAGTGCCCGCGTCGCCTGGAGAACGGTGTTGCCGCCCATGCTGTGTCCGCAGAAGAAGATCCGCTCTGGATCTGCACCATAGCGCTCTGCGCCCTCGCTCGCCGCATACTTCGCGAGCGTGATGGCATCCGTGACGCAGCCGGAGATCGCATAGCTGCCCTCGGAGTTCCAGGCTCCGCGGTGATTCATGCGCATCACGAGGAAGCCAGCACGGCAGAGCGCCTGGGCGAGGTCGTCGCTCGAGACGATGCCCGGAAAACCGTGCACGAGCAGCACGGTCGGCAGCGGACGTTCATAGATCTCACCGGGCACATAGATCTCACCATACAGCTCGGCACCCTCTACGAAGATGTCCAGTGTGTCGACATAGGAAATTCGCTTCGCGGGATCGGCACGGTAGTCCGGATCCCGAAACAGATAGTCTCGATTCTGATACATGAGAAAATCCCTTTCTATACTTTACGCATGGGCCCGTCCAGCTTCGGCGGCCTACCTCTGGCTACTGCCGAACTGTACAGGTCCGTGCACGGATGTAGTCATTGGCCTGAGATGAGGTAGCTTAATCCGCCTTTTCCGGGGCGCGCTTATACCAGTCCTTACCATAGAGGAAGCGGCTGACCATCATGGACGCGACGGTGTCACCGCAGGAGTTGACGAGGGTGCAGCCCGGGTCGAAGAGCTGGGTCATCATGATGAGGATCGGCAGGGCCGCGCTCGGGAAGCCGAAGCTCGAGATCAGCATGGTTTCCATAGCGGCACCACCGCCCGGCACGGAAGACACGGCGATGGATGCGGCGACGGCGATCACCAGTGCATACGCATAGTCACCGATGCCGTTCAGCGGATGATTGAAGAGCGCGCAGCAGAGCACGATCTCATAGACCGTCGCGAGGCAGGCACCATCCATGTGCATCGTCGCGCCCATCGGACATACGACCGAGGAGACCTCTCGCGGCACGTTCATGTTATCGCAGGCACGGAGCTGGAGCGGCAGCGCGGCGGCGGAAGAACGGGTACCGAGCGAGGTCAGGGCCGGTACGAAGATTTCCTTAAAGAAATGCTGTACGCCCCACCGTCCGGCAGCTACGAAAGCATAGAGGCCGAGGAAGATGAAGAAGTACGCAAACATCGTCGGATAGTAGATGAGGAGTCCGCGACCATAGGAGGCGAGCAGCTCCGGGCCGTAGGTACCGGTCAGGTTTGCGAAATAGCAGGCGAGGCCGATCGGTGCGAACTTCATGAGGATGTTGACCATCTGGTAGAAGACCGTGGACATGTTCGCGAGCCACTCGGAAACGGCACGGCCCTTCTCACCGAGGGTCGACACGGTCATGCCGAAGAACACGGTAAATACGATCAGCGGCAGGATGTGTGCACGGGTGATGACATCCGGGAAGTCACTGACGGTGAAGGTGTTGACGATCTGATCACCGATAGACTGCTCTGCGCTCTCGACGGCGGCACTGGTCGTCTCGATCGTGATGCTGGTGTCCGGCTTGAAGATCGCCGTCACGATGAACATGATGGTACCCGCAATCGCAGCGGTGATGATGAAGATCGCGATCGTCATGATCAGAAGCTTTCCGACACGGCGCGTATCCCCGATGGCGGAGATGGAGCTCGAAATCGAAAAGAAAATCAGCGGCACCAGAAGCACGAAGAGCATGTTCAGCCAGATCTGACCGATCGGATATAGAAACGCTGCCTTGTCGCCCAGCACGATGCCGAGAACCGCACCCACCAGCACACAGGCGATCAGAATCACCGGCTGCTTATAGGCTTCCCACTTACTCTGCTTTTCAGTACTCATAATTTTCCCCTTTCCACTTATGACCTAAAGATAGTAGATAGCTATCGTTATAGCACTTTAAAGCAGTAAAGGCAAGGAAAGAGACGCCCGGTCTGGACATCTCTTGAAAATCATTTCGTAACAGTTCGGGCAGGGAGACCCGGACTGTTACAATTATTCAGTTTACAGATTCTCCGGCTGAAAGTTTACCTATCTTCTGCTCCTCCGCAGCGCAACGAGGAGCAGCGCGGCGGTGAGGGCTTCGGCGGCGGTGAAGGCAAGCCAGATGCCGGTCATGCCGAAGAGCCACGCCATGAGGAGGGCACAGAGGATGATCGCCACGATGCCGCGGACGATCGAGACGAGGAAGGACCACATCGCGGATTCCGTCGCGGAGAGGTAGCCCGCACCGACGATGTTCGCGCCGGCGAAGAGGTAACCGAGGAAGTAGAGCCGCATGCCCTGCACGCCGAGTCGCGCCATGTCCGGGTTCTGCTCGCTGTTGAAGATCTCCACGATCTGCACCGGGAAAAGATTAAACACGAGCAGGAACAGGAGCGCAAACACCAGCGACGAGATCATCGCGAGCCGCAGCGTTTCACCGACCTGCTTCGTCATCCGCCGGCCGTAGAAGTCACTGAAAAGCGGCTGCGCCCCCTGCGCGATACCGCCGAAGACCGCCGTTTCCACGAGGGCAATGTTGCAGACCACACCGAAGGCGGCGACGCCGACCGTGCCTGTCAGCGAGAGGATCAGGAAATTGAAGACCAGCATCGTCACACCCGATGCGATGTCGCCGACGAATGCAGAGGTCCCGAGCTGCGAGGCCTGCAGAATCATGCGCCATGACGGTTTCCAGTTCTTCATCCGGATCGAACACTTCTTCGTAAACATATGCGTTCCGCAGACCGCGCAGCTCACGATCGGTGCGATACCGGTCGCGAGCGCGGCACCGGCGATGCCGAGCTTCATCGGGAACATGAAGATGTAGTCGAAGATGATGTTGAAGACACCGCTCAGGAACACGGCGACCATCGCGGTGCGCGGCGCACCGTCGTTCCGGGTGAAGGCGCTGACACAGCGGTTCAGCATAAACAGCGGTGAAAACATCATGAAGATCCGGGTATACGGAATGCCCATCGCAGAGACCTCCGCATCCGCACCGAGGAGCTGCAGGATCTGTGGGACGCAGAAAAGTCCGAGCAGCATGAACGGGATGCTGCAGATCAGCGACCATACGATGGAATTCGTGAAGTAGCGGTCCGCCTCATCCTCGCTGCGTGCCCGGCAGATCGTGAAGCGTGTCGCCGAGCCTACAGAAAACATATCGCCGAAGGCGAAGATCAGATCATAGAACGGGAGCACCAGGTTCAGCGCCGCCATACCGGTCGCCCCACCCGCGATGGAGATGAAGAAGGTATCCACCAGGATGTAGGCGGACATACCGATCTGCCCGATGATATTCGTCGCTACGTATTCTGTAAAGAGCGCCGCGACACTCGTCGGCCGCGCGTTGTTCTGATTCATAAAAACCTCACTATTCAATGCAATGTTGTTAAGGGGCCCCGGAGCACCGGCAATCGAAGCACAGTACTCCGAGACCGGTGAACTCTAAGCCCCCAATCTAATGTATCATCTCTCGGCGATGTACTCCGCGGTCGTCATGAGCTCGACATGCAGTGGACTCAGCCCTTGCAGGATCGTCTGCACCGCGCGCTCACTGTCCGCATCCACCCCGGCGCAGGCGTCGGTGAGATACACGAAACGGTAGCCGGCATCCGTGCCCTCGAAGAAGGTCGAGAGGACGCAGCACTCCGCCACAACACCCGTGAGGACGATGCGTCCGCCATGCACCATGCTGCGGTCGGCGGCGACGCGCACGTACTCGTTCGAGAAGCAGCTGTAGGTACACTTGTCGATATACGGGAACTCCTCCACGTAGCGGGCGATCGCCGGGATGAACTCGCTCATGACCGGATTCTCGTTGATGGCGCGGTTTTCCCGATTGTAGTCGGCCCAGACGCCCTGCGCATCCTCGTCTGCCGGCGCGATGTAGCGGGTCAGCAGGACGCTCGGCGCGTCGCGAAGCTCCAGCACATGATCGAGGAGCATCTCGATCTGCTGTGCGGCCTCGTTCACGTGCGCGCAGGCCCAGGGATTCCCCGGCTGGTAGACCTTCTGCATATCGATCACCAGGATCGTATCTTCTTTTCTCATAGCTTCCATCCTTTCTGACGCATAGTGTCACGAAGCGTACCATATATTTGAAAAAAGTCACGCGGTAATAGCGCCGAATTCCTTCTCGAATACATCACATACTTGTGTGATTCTTAACAAAGATTTCGAAACATCCGCTCTTTTCGGTAAAATACATGTAAATTTTGATACTCCATGTTATAATCTTTTGTAACTATAGCATATTTTATGCGTTGAGCTATAGACCTGTATGAAAAGGGGAGAATCATGGGAAAGCTTTTTAAAACAAACTTCACCACACCTGTCATCGTTCTGATTCCGGCCTGTATCGGTATCAACTACCTCGGTAAGCTGTTCGCAGCGGTACTGAAGCTGCCACTCTGGCTCGACTGTATCGGTACCTGCATCGGCGCGATCCTGGGCGGTCCGGTCATCGGCGGTATCTGCGGTGCAGCCAACAACCTGATCTATGGCTTCACCACCGGCGACAACATCACACTCGTGTATGCACTGACGTCCTTCTTCATCGGTATCGCGGTCGGCGTGATGGCACGTCTCGGCTACATGAAGACCCTTCCGAAGGCAATGCTCACCGCATGTGCCGGCGGCTTCGCAGCGGTTCTGGTTTCCACACCGCTGAACATCATCTTCTGGGGCGGTACTACGGGCAATGTCTGGGGCGACGCTGTATTCGCAGCGACACAGGCAGCGAAGATGCCGGTGTTCCTCGGTTCCCTCCTCGACGAGATCGTGGTCGATGTACCGGATAAGATCATCACCCTCGCGATTGTCTACTTCATCATCAAGGGTCTGCCGAAGAAGCTCACTGCGCTCTATGATGCCGGCAGCGATATTCAGTCGCTCGACTGATATTCGTTGAATCCCGGAGGGGCGGCAACAGAAGCTCAGTACTCCGAGACCGGTAAACTCTAAGCCGGGGTTCCTAAGCGGCTTGTGTCTCGACGGATGGATAAACATTTGCTACAATAAAAATTGAACATTGAAACATGGGCGGTCATCGGATTTGGGTGGCCGCCTTTCTTTTAAAGATTCTGTCTGCTCTGGCTCATGCATCCATCGGGATGCCCGCCCGTCCGGGACCGAAAGCCGCTGCAGCGGAATCGACAGGGTGAACATCATGAAATCCATCTCTCTTTATACGAACAACGGCTCCTGGCTGACGAAGCTTCATCCGTTCTCGAAGATCTTCTATCTCGTCGCGGCGATCGCGGTGCCGCTGATTTCCGGGCATCTCACGGTCTTTCTCGGCGTGATCCTTTTAAGCATCCTGCTTCTGAAGAGTGCGGGGCTCGTGCACAGGGCCTTCCCGCTGCTGGCCTTCTCCTTCACGATCATCCTGACCGTCGTGATCATCCAGGGCATCTTCAACCAGAAGAACATGACCGTCCTCTTCTCCCTGGGACCGATTCACTTTTATAAGGAAGGACTTCTCTACGCTGCGCACATCGGCCTCAATATCCTGAACATGCTGCTCAGCTTTGCGATCCTCGTGCTGACCACGAGTCCGTCGGAGCTGGTCGAGGAGCTCGAGAAGAAGGGCTTCAGTCCGAAGTTCGGCTACATCATCAATTCCGTGTTCCAGATCATCCCGCAGATGACCGGCACGATGAATACGATCTCCGACGCCCAGCGAAGCCGTGGCATGGAGACCGAGGGCAGCCTCCTTACCCGTGCAAAGGCGTTTCTGCCGCTCATCTCCCCGGTCGTCATGTCCGCACTGACCTCGACCCGTGAGCGTGCCATCGCCCTCGAGGTGCGTGGCTTCGGCGGCTCCGCGAAGAAGACCTATCTCTACAGCCACCCGTACTCGAAGGCAGACCACGTGTTGAAGACGCTCAGCATCCTCGCCGTGGTGGTGACCCTCGTGCTGCGCGTCACCCACGTACTGTGACGGCCGACGGCATTGGCCCAGGCAGCTGCCGCGGGGAGCAGACCATCATAGGGTTATAAAGCGGGCCCGCCGCGTATGGTGAGCATCGCGTAATTTCGAAATCGGAGGAAATCATGTCTCTCATCGAAGTGAAGGATCTTAAATATCGTTACCCGGGAACGACGCAGCTCGCGCTCGACGGCGTCAGCTTCACGGTCGAAAAGGGCGAGTTCATCGGCATCGCCGGTGAGAATGGCGCGGGCAAGAGCTCGCTCAGCCAGGCGCTGCTCGGTCTCATCCCTCAGTTTTACAAGGGCGCGTACGGCGGCTCCGTCACGGTCTGTGGCATGGATGCGCGCAGCACGCCGGTGTCCGAGCTCTGCCGCCACGTCGGCCTCGTCTTCCAGAATCCGTTCAATCAGCTGAGCGGCGCGAAGGACACGGTCTACGACGAGGTCGGCTACGGTCTTCAGAACCTCGGCTTCCCGCCGGAGGAGATCCGCACCCGCGTCGAGTCCGTGCTCCGCTGCTTCGGCATCTGGGAGTACCGCGACCGGAATCCGTTCGACCTGTCCGGCGGTCAGCTTCAGCGCGTGGCCATCTGCTCTGTGCTTGCGATGAAGCCGGACGTCCTCATCCTCGATGAGCCGACCTCCCAGCTCGATCCGGAGGGCTCCGAGGAGGTCTTTCATACCGTGGACGAGCTCACGAAGATGGGCATCACGATCATCATGATCGAGCAGAAGATCGAGAAGCTCGCCGGCTACTGTGACCGCGTGCTCCTCATGCACCAGGGTCATGTCGTCGACTACGACACGCCGCGGAAGATCTTCTCCCGCGAGGATCTCTATGATCTCGGCGTGAATCCACCGGCCTATACCTGCTTCGCCCGTGCCAATGCACTCGTCTTCGAGGATGGCACCCTCCCGGTGACGCATGCGGAAACGCTGGAACGCGTGAAAGCGTCCGGTGTGGACCGTGCGACGCTCATCGCGTCGCTCCGGACGATGACCGCCGGGGTTCAGATGGAGAGTGCGACGCCGCAGCCGGTCGCAGCTCAGCCTGCTCGCGCTGGTGTGGATGCCGCTGCCGCCGCTGCTTCTGCTTCCAGAAGCAGCGACCACGCTTCGGAAGCTGCCGGCGCAGCGGACGCCACCTTCCAGGTAAAGGACCTGCGCTTCTCCTATGTGAAGGGGCGGGAGGTGCTGCATGGGCTGAACCTCGCACTCGACCACCGGCCGACGGCAATCATCGGACAGAACGGTGCCGGCAAGACGACCCTCGTGCGTGTGCTGAAGGGCCTGCTGAAGCCGGACAGCGGCGAGATCCGCTACCAGGGCGAGAACCTCGAGACGAAGACCGTCGCGGAGCTCGCGTCCCGCGTGGGCTACGTCTTCCAGAATCCGGACGACCAGATCTTCAAGTATAAGGTGCTCGAGGAGGTCATGTTCGGGCCGCTGAACATCGGCATGTCCCCACAGGAGGCGGAGGCCAGCGCCCACGAAGCACTGCGCATGGTCGGCCTCGACGAGAAGGCCGGCGAGAACCCGTATGATCTCGAGCTTTCGGACCGGAAGATGGTCGCCATCGCTTCGGTGCTCGCGATGAACACCGACGTCATCATCCTCGATGAGCCGACCATCGGCCAGAGCTGGAACGGACGTGAGAAAATCCGCGAGATCATGCAGGCGAAGGCCGCAGAGGGGAAGCTCGTCATCGCAATCCTCCACGACATGGACTTCGTCGCGAACTCCTTCGCCCGCGTCATCGCGATGGCGCACGGCGAGATCCTCGCTGACGGCGCACCGGCTGAGGTCTTCCGGAACCACCCGGTCCTCGAAAAGGCCGCCCTCGCCGCCCCGCCGCTCTACGAGCTGCTGGAAGAACTGGAAGAGATGTGATGATCAAAGAAGCATTGCCGCCCCTCCCGGATCCCCTGTCTGAACCGTCTACGAAAACTTGACATAAATTTAGGAAGCGCCTACAATCTAAAAGATTCTGCAGAGTAAAATCTGCGTAAAACGCACAGGCGCGGTCTGTATCGAGACCACGGTCGGTGCACTTGTGGCGACGGGGAGCTCACTCATGTAGACATTCGCCTGCGCAGGGATTGGAAAGCGCAGGGCCCGCGAGGGTGTTGTCCGGCACGGGTGGGAGTTCCAGAAGGAAAATTATGGCAAGTTCATATGAGCAGCAACAGCGGGATCGCGCGCGTTTCATGCCGGTGGTCCTCGCAATAGAAGAGCTGATACGTACCGAAGATGATACGCTGCTGATCGCGATCGAGGGCCGTACGGGTGCCGGAAAGACCACCATCTCGAAGTATCTGCACGAGAAGTTCGGTGGGAATCTGTTCCATCTCGACGACTACTATCTCCAGGCGCACCAGCGCACACCGGAGCGTCTCCGGGAGGTCGGGGGCAATGTTGACTACGAGCGTTTTAAGGCCGAGGTGCTGGAGCCTGTGCTCCGGAAGGAGGTCGTGTACTATCGTCCGTTCAACTACCACACGATGGACTTCGACGCCGAGTTCGCCCGGGAGGTTCCGGTGAAGCGTCTGAATATCATCGAGGGCACCTACTGCATGAACCCGTACTTCGGCGATCCATATGATCTTCGCATCTTCATGGACATCAAGTACCCGCAGCAGATCGAGAACGTCATTGACCGCGAGGGAACTGCCGAGCTCGACGATTACATCGATAAGTGGATCCCGAAGACGGACATCTATATCGAGCGCATGGGCATCCAGGAAAAGTGCGACATCACGATCATGTTTTCATGATACCGTATTTCGATCGCACATGTTGCCGCGGATCTCATGAAGCGGTCAGACGATTCTGTCACGCGTAACGCATCCACACATGTTGCCACCATGCCAGACCGACAAAAACAGAATAAAATCCAGATACCAGAAAGCCGTCAGCGATTGCTGACGGCTTTTCTTATTCTTAGAATCCCTCCCTGCTTCATGGGCCACGTCATACCTTGTTATATCTTGTTATATCTTCATTCTTTTGTTATATCTCCCAGTGTATACAATCGAAGATTTCCGCTTTACAGCTCGAGCATGCGGGCGGCTTCTGCGCGGAGGGTGCTGCGCTGGTCGTGAAGGAGCAGGAACTGGTTGTACTGATAGTACGCGTCGTTTCCGCACTCCCGGATGAAGCGGAGGCAGGCGCTGCTGGCGTTCAGGTTCGAGAGGAAGAGGACGATTTCCTGGCCGTCGGAGAAGGCGTCGTGGAGGAAGCCGAAGGCGTTCGTGAGCTCGGCGCCGGTCTTCTCGATCGCGGCCTTGCGTGCGCTCTCCCGCTTCGTGAACCACTGCTTCGCGAGGGCGTACAGCGCTTCGTCCGTGGTGGCCGTTCCGTCGCCGCGGGCGAGGCTGAGCTCATGCATGAGCTCCTCGAGTGCGAGAATGACCTTCCGTTCGATGCGCTCTGCGCGGTGGCTGAGCAGGTGCGCCTTCTGCCGGCGCTGGAGCTCGGCGACCATCGCGTCGTGATCCGCCGCGAGCTGCGCCTGGAGGTTGCCTGATGTGAGGGCGTCGCTCGAACCAGAGGCTTCTGGCTGTCGGTCGGCAGCGTTCCCTGCCGGGGCCGTCGGCGCGGCCGGCGCGGTATGTGCGTTCCGGTCGATGGCATTGGCCGACGAAAGGGCGTCGCGGAGCTTCTTCATCTCGGTGAAGACGGCGCGCTGGATATCCACCTGCTCACCATAGGCGCGGAAGTCCTGGCCGAGGGCGTCGGTGAGGAGGCCGATGAGGGAGAGCTTCTCGTCGAACGGGGCGCTGACGAGCGCGTGGAGGTCGGTCGGGCGCTGGCCGGCGAGGATCTCCTGCACATGATAGCTCGTGCGGTACTTCTGATAGAGGGCGTAGTAGGTCGCGAAGTCGCGCGCCACCTCCGGGTCCTCGAGGTACTGGAGGACGAGCTCGCGCGTGATCGGGAGGCCCATCTCCTCGTAGACCGTCATGATACGGCTCAGGTCCTCCCAGCCACGGGCGGTGACGAACTGTGCGCCCGCGAGGTCAGCCTTCACGATGTAGAAGTTCTCCTTCTTGATGTCGAGGTAGGCGAGGATCGCGCCGTGGACGCCCATCTGGTAGGCGTAGCGCTTCCAGGCCTCGACATCCGCGGTGATGTCGAGACGCTTCACACGGTCGAGGGTCACGATATCAAAGTCGCGCACCGAGCGGTTGTACTCCGGCGGATTGCCGGCGGTGACGATCACGAAGCCATCCGGGACCTTATGGGTGCCGAAGGTCTTGTACTGCAGGAACTGCAGCATCATCGGGGCGAGGGTCTCGGACACGCAGTTGATCTCGTCGAGGAAGAGGATGCCCTCGTGGATGCCAGAGCGCTCGATCTGCTCATAGACCGCGGCGATGATCTCGGACATGGTGTACTCGGTGACAGAATACTCTTCGCCGCCGAAATCGCGCTTCGAGATGAACGGGAGGCCGATGGCGGACTGGCGCGTGTGGTGTGTGATGGTATACGACACGAGGTTGATGCCGAGCTCCGACGCGATCTGCTCCATGATGGCGGTCTTGCCGATGCCCGGCGGGCCCATGAGGAGCATCGGGCGCTGCTTCTCGACCGGGATCCGGTAAGCGCCGGTCTCGTCCTTCATGAGATAGGCGCGGATCGTGTGGATGATTTCCTGTTTTGCTTCGATGATGTTCATTTCTATGCCTTTCGTGGGTTTGAGTGCGGCTTAGGTGGGGGCCGGAGGACCGGCAACAGAAGCACAGTCCTCCTGGCCTCCTGTCTATGTGTCTATATTTGGGCTGTGTCTTTCAGGTAGAGCTTCAGGGCCCAGTCGGGGGCGGACTGGTCGTCGATGTCGGCCCAGGTGTCGTAGACGAAGGCGGTCTGGTAGTCGGTCGGCTTCGTCGGGTACGGGCCGTGGCCGTCAGTGAAGTACATGAGTCCGCGGAGCTCCGGCAGTGCGCCCTGGGTCCGCAGCTTCTCCACGTACTGGAAGACGGGGCGGAAGTCGGTGCCGTAGCCACCCTTCATCTCGAAATGGGCAGCGTAGTCTTCGATCTCCTCCGGTTTCGTCAACACGATGTCCTCCTGCACGCGGTCGTCGCAGAGGACGAGGTGCACGCGGATCCGCTGGAAGAAGTTCGTCCGCCGGCGGAGGATCGCGGCGGTTTCGTCGAGGAAGCGCTGGACCTGTCCCTGCTCGGTCGAGGCCGAGGTGTCGATGGCGATGACGAGGTCCGAGATGCGGCGCTCCTCGCGGAATTCGTTCTCCTCGATGAGCGGCATGTTGCCGTAAACCTCCATGCCGTAATTGTAATAGCCGTAGTCGAAGCTGTCCGGGTCGACGTGCGTGACCTCGCGGAGCACGGTCAGCTTCTCGAGAAAGTCGCGGAAGTCGGTCTCCTGGCGGTACTGCGCGGCGAGCACCCAGGCGAGGCTGCCGGTCTCGTCCGACGCCTCGGCACCGAAGGTCGTGAGCTCCGTCTGCAGGCGCTCCGCCGTGTCCTTCCACTGCTCATCGAGCACCGTTTCGTCCACCTGGGCCAATGCTCCTGTCCCGTTCTTCGGTGGTGTGGCGGGGTCTGGCTCGGCGGCCGGCGGGCTGTCGGGAGTTCCGGCATCCGAAGCGTTCGACGCGGCCGCCGGATGATCTGGATTTTCAGGATCTGTGGCGTCGGAGCCATCTACGTCCGGGTCGCCTGCATTGGCATCCGGCGGGGTCGAGGCGTCGTCCAAAAGATCCTCCGGGATCTCCGGCTGGCTACCGCCCGCCGGATCCTCCATCCGCTTCCAGAACTGATGGTCACATTTGTGGAACTCGAGGGTCAGCTGCTGCAGCGTGTCGAGGTCCGGCTTGTTCAGGTGAAAATAGTGGTAGATACGCTCGGCGCTCAGCACGCGGCACTCCGCCCGCAGGCGCTCGTACCACTCCTCGCGGAAGGGATAGGCCGGGCGGTTGATGATGTCGTAGTCCATCGAGTCGAGGACAGACTCGACCTGGATGTCCGCGGCGAGGTCCCAGAGCGCCTGATCCTCGTACTGGTCCGAGCTGAACATGTGCCGGAAGATGCAGTGCAGAAGGATGTGGAGGTAGAGGCGGTCCAGCTTCTGCGGGCTCTCGAGGAAGAGCGCGAAGACGAAGTTCGGATTATAGTGGATCGTTCGCGCGTCGGTGCCCATGGACTGCGTCGCGAGGTCCATCGTGTAGCCGAGGCTGTCGAGCGCTCGCGCCATGAAGCGGAGGTGGATGTAGAGCTCGGTCCGCGCTTCGTTCAGTATTCGGTTTCCGAAATCGATCAGGTCCTGATGGGCCCGCATGCGTTCCAGTTTCGCCACGACGGCTCCTTTCTATACTGATTACAGTTCGAAGATTTCCGGGCCGCTGCTCGAGGCAGCGGCGAAGTGCTTCCGGTTATAGTCCATGAGGAGGGCAGCGCTGGTGATGTCCTGCACTTCGGTGCAGACGTCGAGGGCCGGCTGGATGGCTTCCTCCAGGATGAGTTCGTGCGTAACCAGGAAGCTGAGGCGCTCTGCAGTCCGTGCCGGATCCTGCGGGATCCATCGAAGCTCACCTTCCTGGCCGAAGCGCTCCTCGCGCTCGCCGCGCAGCATGCGCGGCAGGATCGTCGGGCTCTGCACGCGGAGGTAGTCCTCGTACTGTGCACGGAACGAGGGCTCCAGACGATAGGGATGCATCAGACGACCGAAGGCAGCATTGACCGCACTCGCGGGCTCGTCGTAGGTGAAGCGCGGAAACTGGCGGTCGTAGCCCTGGAAGTCGATACCGGTCCGGGTGACGAGCTGACGTGTCGCGTAGCCGGCCCCCTCGATGTGCTCGTGGATCGCGCGCGCCATCGTGTCCTCCTGGTAGTTGTCCGCATAGGACGGGAAGGTCAGCGCCGCAGTCGCGCCCATAGGGAAATGGATCGTCAGCGGGAGCATCGCGTCGCTGTCGCCGACGAGCTCCTTCAGGAGGCGGAAGTGGCCCGGGGTGTGGAGCGTGAGTTCGATGTCCTGGAGCTCCGGGCACTGACGGAGCGCGCCGTCATAGTAGTCGACGACGCTGTCGCTCAGCTTCACGTAATGGAGGTGGGCACAGTTATGGAAGGCAAAGGAGCGGATACAGCGGATGCTCTCCGGGAGGATCAGCTCCTCGAGGTCTGCGCGGGAGGCGAAGGCACGGCCGGCGATTTCCTCGACCGGGATATGATCCGCAGTTTCTGCCGGCACAAAAAGCGTCCGCACCGGGCCGTCATAGCCCGTCACGGACGCAAAGGTACGATTTCGTTCGGTTTTGATTTCAAATGTGAATGCCATGTGCGATCCAAAGTCCTGTCGTTTCATAATTCGGGTACTTCTGACGGAGCTCCGCGAGGGCGGCTGCCTTTGCGGCACGCTCAGCTGCCTGATACTCGGTGGCCTGCTGGAAGAGGCGGTTGTTCTCTGCCTGCACTTCCGGGGAGATCGGCTCGACCGGTGCCTCCACATAGGCTACGCTCCCTTGCATCGCCTGATACACGAGCTGTGCGAGCTTTCCATACGCAGTGCCGGTGAGGTGCAGGCCGTCGCTGAGGTAGTCCTCCGGGTGACCGAGGAAGAGGTAGTACGGGTTGATCACGGTCGCCGGGAGCTGCTGCCCGAGGGTCATCACCGGCTGAATCGTCTGCTGGATCAGCCCGAAATGAAGATCACGGGAATCCGGTGCGATGATGAGATAGATCTTCGGGTGCTTCTTCGTCTGCCGGAAGCTGTCGATCAGCTCCCTGTACTGATTCTGGAAGTAGAGCGGCGTGAAGTTGTACGCGCCAACATCATTGGCCCCGAACATAAAGATCAGGATGTCGGCGTCGTACTGGATGGCCGCGCTGTAATCCTCGGTGTTCCGGTACTCGACCGGGCCGTCGTCGATAACGTAGCTCGAGGTATGACCGAAGTTCCGCACCTCATACTGCGCGCCCAGGAGCTGCTGGAGCTGCGCTGGGTAGGACTGCGCGTCCTCGAGGAGATAGCCGCGCGTCAGCGAATCCCCGATGCAGGCCACCTTCGTCTTCGTGTTCGTCTGCGCACAGACGCTCATCGTGAAGCTGAGAGCAAGCAGTGCGCTGAGCAGTATACGGGCCAGCACAGACGTAGTGATCGACTGCATTGACAATCTCTTTATAATACGATGAGGTGGATAGTTTCGCTTCATAATATCCTCTTCTGGTGGAGTCACTTGTGTTTCAGGATGCCGAGTGCGGTCAGCACTTCTTCGATGCTTTCCACCGGGATGATCTCGAGCCTGTCGCGGACTTCGGCGGCGACGTCGCGGAGGTCGTCAATGTTCTCCTTCGGGATGAAAACCTTCTGGACGCCGGCGCGCTCTGCGGCCATGAGCTTCTCCGGGAGGCCGCCGATGGCGCTGACGACGCCTTCGAGGGAAACTTCACCGGTCATAGCGATGTTCGGCGGTACCGGGATGCCGGTTACGAGGGAGGCGATAGCGGTCGTCATGGTGATGCCGGCCGATGGGCCGTCCTTCGGGGTCGAGCCGTCCGGCACGTGGATATGCAGGTCGTTTTTCTCGAAGAGCTCCGCCTGCTCCGGGAAACGGGACTGCACGAGAGCCTGCGCGATGGCGCTGGATTCCTTCATGACGTCGCCGAGCTGGCCGGTGATGATCGTCTTGCCGCTGCCCTTCGTGAAGAGGCTTTCGATGTAGAGGATCTCGCCGCCGACCTGGGTCCAGGCGAGGCCGGTGACGACGCCCGGCTGTGCAGAGGCCTTCACCTTGTTATGCGGAAGGGCGTGCATGTCGAGGAAGTCGCGCAGGTTCTCGCGGGTCACCTGGATCACCGGATGCTTCTCAGCAGCTGCGGTCGTCTCAGCATTGGCCGGAACAGAAGCGGCGGTCTCCTCTTCCTGGATGTACTTCACCGCGGCGATACGGCAGAGGGTGTCGAGGCGCTTCTTCAGGCCACGGACGCCGCCTTCGCGTGTATAG
Source organism: Oribacterium sp. HCP3S3_B9 (assembly GCF_052064255.1). Lineage (NCBI taxonomy): Bacteria > Bacillati > Bacillota > Clostridia > Lachnospirales > Lachnospiraceae > Oribacterium > Oribacterium sp. HCP3S3_B9. Next base: position 34,295 of record NZ_JBQHVY010000017.1, on the reverse strand, counting down.
TCCGAGATGATCGTGTCGAGGACGTCATCCGTGAGCGCCACATCGCCCTCCGCGAGGCCGACGTTCTTCAAGGCCTTCGGGAAGAGATGACGCTTCGCGATCTCGAGCTTCTCGCTCGGAGTGTAGCCCTGGAACTCGATGACCTCCATACGGTTCAGCAGCGGAGACGGGATCGTGTCGAGGGTGTTTGCCGTGCAGACGAAGAACACGTCACTGAGATCATACGGTACGTTCATGTAGTGATCGGTGAAGCTGTTGTTCTGCTCCGGATCGAGGACCTCGAGGAGGGCGCTCGCCGGATCACCGTTGAAGGAGCTCGAGAGCTTGTCGATCTCGTCAAGCACCATGACCGGGTTCGACACGCCGGCCTTCGCGATGCCATCCATGATACGGCCCGGCATCGCTCCGATATAGGTACGGCGGTGGCCGCGGATATCCGCTTCATCCCGTACGCCGCCGAGGGAAACGCGCACGTACTTCCGGTGCAGCGCCTTCGCGATGGACTTTCCGATCGAGGTCTTGCCGGTACCCGGGGCACCGACGAAGACGAGGATGGAGCCGGCCTGGGACTTCCGGAGGTTCATCACCGCGATCTGCTGGATGATACGCTCCTTCACCTTCTTCATGCCGAAATGATCCTCATCGAGGATCTGCTGGGCCTCGCCGAGGTTGATGGTCTCCGGAGCTTCCTTCTTCCAGGAAAGACCGGTCACGAAATCGAGGTAATCGTAGAGCATGCCGGACTCGGCAGAATTCGCGCCGTCGTTCTTCACACGGTTGAGGACCTTCGTCGCTTCGCGCTTCGCCTCCTCGTTCATGCCGGATTCCTCGATCTTCCGCTCATACTTCCGGGCATCGGATACCTGCTCCGGATGCATCTCGTCGAGCTCGTTCTGGAGATAGTCGATCTGCTTACGGAGTGCCTGCTCCTTATATGCCTTCTGGTAGTCCTCCTGCTGCGCCGACTGCGCGTCGGAGGTCACCTTCGCGACCTCGGAATACTCATAGATGATGCGCTCGAGGCGTTCGAAACGCTTCTTCGTCGAGTCCTCCTGCAGCAGGCTGTAGCGCTCCTCGTTCGTGAGGGTGAACCATGAGCTGAGCACCGACGCCGCCTCCTCGATCGAGCTGTACTGATCGATGTAGGTGCGCATCATGTCGCCGAAACGGAAACGGGACACCATCTCGCGGAGCCCTTCCTTGATTTTCGCGAGCTTCATGTGCGCCTCGGCCGGATCCATATCCATGATGTCCGCGCGCTTCGTCGTCTCAACGAAGATTTCGTGATTCTCGTTGACCAGCACCTGATGCACGTCGACACGCGCCGCGGTCTGCACGACGACGTAACCGTCCGTACTGATCTCCTCGACGACGCCCTCGACGCCGATCGGATAAAAGCTCTCCGCCGTCATCTCCTCGCGCGTCTGCTGATCCCGGAGGACGAGGATGGTCACTTCATCACCCTGGTAGATGTTATTCCCGGCCATCGCACGGAAGGCCTGGGTCTGGAAAAATATATTGGAGTGCGGTAACACCAGCACGTTGTAAAGTGGTAAAACTTTCATATTTTATGCTCCTGAAAAGAGTTTGTGTGAACACAAGGCTTTTTGAACGACACTCTCCCACTGCAGGTCGCAGCCTGTTAGCAGTCTACTTATACGAGTGCCAATTCTATAAAAGAATACCACTCGCCCTATGTGCTGTCAATTAGTCGCCGGGAGTTCATGGTTTTTTTAGAACTCGCCTCGGCCAATGTTTCCGCCGGTCAGCAGATGACCGCCCGGGGACATTTTCTTCCCGAGCAGCCATGCCGGCACTCGCTTCACTTCTTCTTGATTCGGTGAAGCTGCGGCCGCAGGATGATCTCCGGGATGCAGGTGCCGGCGCGGGTAGTCAATGCATACTCGACAGCGTCAGCGACATCTTCTGCTTCGAGGTGCGCGTCCATCGCGGGATCCGCCGTGAAGTCGGCATGGCGGTAAAGCTCGGTGTCGGTCATGTCCGGGAGGATCGCTGTCACACACACACCATACTTCCGCGCTTCGTCGAAGAGGCTCCGGCTGAAGCTGAGAAGCCCTGCCTTCGTTGCGCCGTAGGCGACGCCGTGCGGGTTCGAGCCGATCGCGGTCACCGAGGAAATGTTGATGACCGTGCCGTGGTTCTGCTTCAGTGTCCGAAGCAGCTGCTGCGTGAGGAGCATCGGCACCTCGAGGTTCACGCGCACCATCTCGGAGATGCCCTCCGGACGCAGCTCCTCGTGAAGCCCATAGTACGCGGTGCCGGCGTTATTGACGAGGAGTGTGAGGGTTCTCTTCTCCTGCTTCCACTCCTTCTGAAGTGACGCCACCACGCTCAGCAGCTTCTTCGTATCCAGGAGATCGCAGACGATCGGGTGAAAGGTGACGGGCGGCCCGGCGGCTGCAGCGATTTCAGAAGCAGACGGATTCGTCGGCGTCCTGGCCGCTGCCTCTGCTTCCGGCGCGAGCGGGGCCTGCGGACGGGTGCCTGCAGACCGATCGGTTGCATTGACCAAAGCCTTCGGAAGCTCCGCCGGGAACTGCCGGCCAATGCCATAAACCTCGTAGCCGAGCGCGAGGAGGCGCGCACTGATCGCGCGGCCAATGCCGGAGGAAGCGCCGGTCACCAGCGCCACTTTTTTCTGACTTTCTTCCATAGTAATATCTCTTTCTTTCCGTGACATGTTTTCGAGGATGCATCGATGTCGCGACACCGGGATGTCGTGCGGAGCGCAACGGAGCCGTGACGCCCGGAGCGGGTCCCGGCGCGGAGGCCGACTGCATTGGCCGAATCACCGAGGGAAATCAGCTCTCCCAGCGGAAGATCCGCTCGCGCGGCAGGACGGTCGTGAGGCGCTCCAGCATGAAGCGCTCCATCTCCTCCGTCAGCGCTGCGTCATAATGATAGACGCCGTTTTCATTGACGTAAGGGTACTGGACGACGGCGCTATCCGGCATGTTCCGGCGCATCTGCTTCAGGTAGCTGTCGCTCAGGCGGAAGCTGCCGAGGCTGACGTCGCGCACCGCCGCCATCGGAATCGTGCGGAGCACCTCGTCCAGCATCCCACCGTAGACCGTGCGCCAGTCCGGGCAGGCGATCATCGGGTCGAAGCAGAGACGGATCGTGAAGCCGAGCGCCATGCCGCGGCGGATACTCGCGAGCCGCTGGGTGAGGGTGCCGGTCCGGTGCTCATAGTGCGAGACGACGTAGTCCGGCGACAGCGTGAAGGCGAAAATGTTCCGCGGGCAGGGATTGAGACCCTCCCACAGGTGCTCGCTGCCGGACTTCGTGCGGATCTCAATGCTGAGATCGGGGTGCGCGGCGGTGAAGTCGGTCCAGGCCTTCACGTAGCCACAGAGCGGCTCGATCGCGAGGAGGTCCGTGTCGTAGGAGATGCAGAGGTAGACCGGATGCTGGCGAAGCAGGGCCTCGACCTCCGCGAAGATATCCTCCAGATTCAGGAAAATCACGAGATTCCCGGACGGGTACATGCCCTTCAGGTAGCAGTACTCGCAGTCGAACAGGCAGTTCATCATCGAGCTCGCGTAGTAGAAGTGCTCTTCACCCATGCTCTGGCACACCGGCGCGCCCGGATAGACGGAGCGGCCATGCTTCACCGCGAGGATCAGCGCCTGCGTGCGATGCTGCGTCGGGTAGCTCTGGTGCCGCCGGTTGAAGACATCCTTGTAGTGCTCGATCGGGATGCAGGTCGCCCGCGGAAAGTGCCGCAGGATCTGCTCCGCCCGCGCCCGCCAGCGCGGATCCTGGTCGACCGCCCGCTCGATGTAGATATGTGAAAATGACGGGTTCAGAAAATCCCCTTGCATACTGTTTCCCTTCTCTTTATCTGGCCAATGCAGGCGACCACCACTTGGGTGGTGCGCATCGACACTGCGCCGCTGGCACTAAGCTCTGCACGCCCGATTTGATTTCGGCAGCTGCATATCCATGCATCCTGAAATCACTTGCCCTTCACGCTTTCATGCCTGCGGATTGATCTCTTTTACAGCGATCATCGAGGATGCGCGCCCTGAGGTGCCGCTCCAGGATAATCTTCCCGGCGCGCTTATCGCGGGTCGGCACGAGACCCTCCGCGTAGAGTGCCGCGATCGGCTGCTGCCAGTCGAGCTCGCTGAGCGCCGCATAACGGATGAGCTGTACACATTCATCCGCCATCACCTTCGAAAAGTGCGCATCGGCGATGAGTTTATCCACCAGCTGCTGCTCGTTTTCCGTGAGCACCTGGTGCCCGGCGGCCTCCGCCGCCATCAGCGCGCGGAGATTATCCACCACTGTGACGATGGTATCCACCTGCTGCTCGACGCAGTCGGTCACATGCGCAGCGAGGGAGCGAGGGGCGGACGCTTCCGTACCTACTGCCGGCTTCGACTCGGTTCCAGATGCTGCATTTGTTACCGTACGCATGGTCATTCCGGTTTCCATCTCTTCCTGCGTCAGCCCATCGTCGGTCACGATGCGCAGGAAGTTCATCTGATGCGGTCCGAGAAACATCGACGCCGCCTGGTAGATCGCGGCGGCCTCCATGTCGTAGAGATCTGCCGCATATCCAGATTCCTGCTTCGTATACAGCTTCGCGCCGGTGATCAGCGAGGCCTCCGGAAGGCCTGTGTTCAGAAGCATATCCGGATAGAAATCCCGCATGGTAGCTGCTTCCGTGATTTTATTTACATGATACATGGATGCCGGGCACGTGGTCAGTCGAGCCGCGGTGCCGAGCGAGAGGAGCTGGTCCTGTGCACCGGCGTCGTAATCCGTGAGGACCGAGGCAGTCACAGCGGCCGCCTGCAGCGGCCCCACACCGGTGATGGTCAGACTGAGGTCCCCCTCCTCGGAGAGGAACTGCTGGTAGTGCGTCTGGGTGGCGCGTTTTTTCAGGCTGAGCGCCTGAATCAGCGGCTTCGCCTCCGGATAAAGTGCGGTGAAAATGTGAATCATGTTGCGTCCCTTCAGTTTATGGGGTCTGACCCCATAAACTTCTGTTTAGATTCTGTTTAGAAAAATTTAATGGGGTCAGACCCCCTTACGAAATTCTTAAGACAGGGCCTGGTCGATGAGGGCGTTCAGCTTCTTCATCTGCGCGTCGGATGAGATCCCACCGACGATCGGGTCGCCGACGATGCGGCCGTTCCGGTCGACGACGTAGGTGGTCGGGAAGGCGTAGAGTCCGGCGGTAAAGAGGCCGGCGTCGCTGTTCGAGGCGAACCAGATGTTCGGATAGGTCACGCCCTGCTGCTCGAGCACGGACTTCGCTTCGTTCGTGTCCTTCGTGCTGCCGTCGAGGGTGAAGGCATTGATGCCGATCACGGTGCCGCCCTTTTTCGCGAGCTCCTGATGAAGCGCCTCGAGATCCGGCAGCTCGCCGACGCAAGGCTTACATGTGGTGAACCAGAAGTTGACGACGGTAACGGCGTTGTTCGAGAAAAGCGTCGCGCTGTCGACCGGGTTACCATCGAGATCCTGGCCCTCGAAGCTCGGGAAGGCGTCCGCACTGTCACCCGCGGTGCCTGCCGTTTCGTTACCGGTATCGCTGCTTTCTGCGCCCATGCTTCCGTCGACACTTTCTGCACCTGCCGCCGCAGTAGCTGCTGCGCTGTTCGTATTTGCAGCGCCGCCACACGCTGCGAGACTCAGGCTCAGTGCAAAAGTGAGGGCAAAGGTTTCGATTTTCGTCATTCTTGTTTTTCTCATTTTTCTTTCCATTTCTTTCTATATTTGATGGTCGGGCTTTTCGCAAACAAATCCTTTCCGGAAATTCTACATTATCAGTGTTCGCAGACTCTGTTTCTTTCCAGAATTCAGCATTGTGGGGTTGGGACAATGCTGATTTTCCGAAACATTCTCGTTTGTGTAATTATGTATCTGCCTGCTTCTGTTCTCCGAAGCCGTAGCGGAAGTGGAGCGCGTCGGTCGGGCAGGCGCTGATGCACTTGCCGCAGCGGATGCACTCCGCGTGGTTCGGGGACTTCAGGATGTCGACGTCCATGGCGCAGGCTTTCGCACACTTCCCGCAGGAAATGCAGGTCTCAGCATTGGCCTCGATCGTGAGCAGCGACACGCGGTTCATGAGTGCGTAGAAGGCACCGAGCGGGCAGAGCCACTTGCAGAACGGGCGGTAGATGAGGATGCTCAAGACGACGACCACGATCAGGATGAGCAGCTTCCAGCGGAAAAGCGGACCGAGCGCCGAGCGGATGCCGGCGTTTGCCAGCGAGAGCGGGATCGCGCCCTCGAGTACACCCTGCGGGCAGAGGTACTTGCAGAAAAACGGATCGCCCATGCCGAGCTCGTCGACCGCGAAGGCCGGAAGCAGCACCACCATGAGGAACAGGACGAGGTACTTCAGGTACGTGAGCGGCTTCAGCTTCTTCGTGGAGAGCTTCTTCCCAGGAAGCTTGTGCAGCAGCTCCTGAAACCAGCCGAACGGGCACAGGAAGCCGCAGATGAAGCGGCCGAGCAGCACGCCGAGGAGGATCAGGAAGCCGGTGATGTAGTAGGAGAAGCGGAAGCTCGACGAGCCGACCACAGCCTGAAAGGCACCGATCGGGCAGGCACCGGACGCCGCCGGGCAGGAATAGCAGTTGAGCCCCGGAACGCAGGCGATCTTGCCCTGCCCCTGGTAGATGCGGCCCGTCCGGAAATTCGGCAGGTGGAGGTTTGTGAGCAGCGTCGCCTCCGCCTGAATACCGCCGCGGAAACGGCTGATCATTTTTGATTTTGTACTTTTCTTATCCAATGCCGACACACTCCAGACATAATCGAATCGCCTTCGCGAGAACGGTATCCGCCTCACCACGCAGCGCGCCGAAGCTCAGCATCGCGACGCCGACAACGAGCAGCGCGAGCTGCAGCACAGATTTCTTTATTCTAAACACGATGTACTCCCTTCCATAAAAAACCTGTTTTCTATTATACCATGGCATCCATGAAAACTCTGTGAACGCGTATAATTAAGAAATCAGAATGGCGTATGACATAAAAATCCCTCCGCACATGGCGGAGGGTGATGAAATCGAGCGTTGATTACCGCTGCTGGTTGTACGCACTGCAGATGGCGTTCACGTTATTCAGCAGGAAGTAGATGCCGACATAGCTTCCGATGAAGCAGAGCAGCGAGCCGATGAGCATCCAGAGGAGGAGCGTCGTGCCGTTTTCCTGGAAGTGGAGGCCGTAGCGCGGTGCGTTGTCCGCGAGGCGGTTGCCGACACTGTAGAACCAGTAGAGGTCGTAGATGCCACAGGTCAGGATGCCGAAGAGGATGAACTCGAGGAGTCCCGGGGTATGTCTGCCGTCACCATCGCAGGCGACATTGACATCACGCATGATGGTGTAGAACACATACAGCTGGTAGATGCCGCAGGTCAGGAAGCCGAGCAGGATATAGAGCACGAGGCTTCGATCCGTCTTCAGCGGGCCGGTGTACACGCTGCCCGTCTGGCTCTGCGACTGGTAGTAGCGGTTGAAGTTTCCGTCGGCGTCGGCACTGGTCGCTCCACCCGCCGTGCTGTGGCCTGCGGTACCGGTCTGTGCGCCAATGCTGCCGTCCGCAGCGCCATATGCCTTCGCGTCCGCTGCATTGGCTCCCGCTGCCTGAGGGTTACCGCCGCCGAAGGTATTCGTGTCATAACCGCTGCCATCGGTGGCGCCGCTGTTCTTTCCCTGCGCGAGATCAGTCACGCGGTCCAGGTCGCGGCGAAGTCCGTCCGCAAAGTTTCCAGCGAGACCGGCGAATGGATTCAGCTGCTTCTGGGTGATCAGCACGACGAGCAGCACGATGGCGAGGATGGCGAAGCCGATGCCCCAGCTGGCGCTGCCGATCGCATAGTAGCGCTGGAAAAGAGCGGAAAGGATGCCACGGAGCAGGGCCTCAAGCACGAGCATGACGCCACCGGCGATGACGGTCATGAGGAGCGGCTCGGCGTCACGATCGGACCACTTCTTCCAGACGAGGTACAGGCCGCCACCGATGAAGCCGTAGCCGGCGAGCTTCACGACGTTCAGGATGAAGTTCAGGAAGCTGTACATGAGGTTTACGAAGCCGTGGAAGCTAAAGCTGACCAGATTCTGGAGGATGCGGAAAAAGGAAGCGATGGTAGTCCAGATCTGCGGCACGGCAAACAGCACCGTGAGGATCAGCAGGATGAAACCGACCGTTCGGATCGTGCCATCGCCGTCCGGCTCGGACGGGATACCGTTCATGGCCGGACCATGGTTCACCGGAGGTGGCGTCTGCTGCTGCGCGGTTCCGCTGTTCGGCTGAGTCTGATCCGAGCTACCGCTATGCGACTGTGCAGTGCTGCCGTTTGACTGTGTGTCAGTGGCTGCGGCGTGTGTACTATGCGCAGCACCCGAGGTGTTCCCCTCGGTACCGGACGCGGCGCGCCCCTCCTCGAGGCGGTGCTTGTACTGCTCCGTCGTGTTGCCAAGCGGTGTATCTGCCGGCGCGCTCTCCGCTGAAGCTTCTGCATCGGCTGCTGCCGACGTATCTTCCAGGGCTGCACTCGCAGCTGTGGTGCTCTCCACAGTCTCCACGGCTGCATCATCTGCGCCGAGGTCAGAAGCATTGGCCGCGTCTGCAGTTTCCGGTGCCACCGGCTGACCACAGTTCGGGCAGAACTTCATGCCATCCTCGAGTTTCTGTCCACAATTCGTGCAAAACATACTATCACCTCCGTAAGAATGTCTTTCTATGTCGTAAATAAAAGTCGCAGCAGGCGTCCGACGAGGCCGTTCCATGGCGCAAACACCACGATGTCCTGGCCCGGGATGAAGAAGCGCGCGATCCACACGAGGAGGAAGGCCGCGATCATCAGTCCGAGGAGTCCCTGGTAAAGCACCCTCGGGATGCGCTCCCGCAGCATCCACAGGGCGAGCGCCAGCGGCGGGAGTGGCCACAGCGGATGGAAATAGAAGGCGCGCGGGAAGTCGCCCCGCAGCACCGCCGCGAAGGCACGGCTCATGCCACAGCCCGCATCCGAGATACCCGTCAGAAATTTGAACGGGCAGCCGATACCGAGCAGCATCTCCAGCACGATATAAAACAGTGCGATCAGCGCCAGCGCGCCCAGATCCTCCAAGCGATGTTTCATGGCGCTATGATGCCCTCCGGTCCATTACTTGAAAACGATTGCTACTTTATTATACATCAACTGACAGATGCAGACATTAAATTATCGTGAAATATAGACTTTTTTAACCGCCGGGAGTTTATGGGGTCTGACCCCATAAACTTCAACTTTAGATTCTGTTTATAAAAATTTAATGGGGTCAGACCCCTCGGCATCTCGGCTTCACTTACAGGATGATCTGTCCGATCAGTACGACGATGCCGGCGCAAACATACGCGATGGCGCACTGAAGGAGCACCATGCCGACGGCCCAGCGGGTGCCGAGCTCACGCTTCACGGAGGTGATGGCGGCGATGCACGGGGTGTAGAGCAGGCAGAACACGAGGAGGGCAGCGGCTGCGAGCGGGGTCAGAACCGCACGGAGCGCATCCATGCCGCCGAAGAGGATGTTCAGAGTCGATACGACGCTCTCCTTCGCGAGGAAACCGGAAATCAGCGATACCGTGATGCGCCAGTCACCGAAGCCAAGCGGTCGGAAGATCGGCGCGATCGCACTCGCGATCGCCGCGAGGATGCTGGCCGAGGAGTCACTCACCATATGAAGTCCGAAGTCAAAGTTCTGCAGGAACCATACGATGATGGTGCCGAGGGTGATGATCGTGAAGGCCTTCGTAAGGAAGTCCTTCGCCTTCTCCCAGAGCAGCTGCAGTACGTTCTTCGCACTCGGCAGGCGGTAGTTCGGAAGCTCCATGACGAACGGCACCGCCGAACCCTTGAAGGTGAAGCGCTGGCTGATCTTCGCAAAGAGGATGCCGACGAGGATGCCGGTGAGGTAGAGCGCGATCATGATCGGCCCGCCCTTCCCCGGGAAAAAGGCCGCCGTGAAGAAGCCGTAGATCGGCAGCTTCGCCGAGCAGCTCATAAACGGGGTCAGCATGATGGTCATCTTACGATCCCGCTCCGACGGCATGGTGCGCGACGACATAACCGCGGGCACGGTACAGCCGAAGCCCACCAGCATCGGCACGATCGAACGACCAGAGAGACCGATGCGGCGGAGCAGCTTATCCATGACGAAGGCGATACGCGCCATATACCCTGTATCCTCGAGGAGGGACAGGAAGAAGAACAGCGTCACGACGATCGGCAGGAAACTGAGCACCGAACCCACGCCGGTGAAGATACCGTCGATGATGAGCGAATGCAGCGCGTGGCTGACATTGGCCGCCGTCAGCAGCTGGTCGACGAGCTGTGTCAGGAGGTCCACCAGCGACGCGAGCGCATCCTGCAGGAAGGCACCGATGACGTTGAAGGTCAGGTAGAACACGAGGCCCATGATGACGATAAACGCCGGGATCGCCGTATGCCGGCCAGTCAGGATCTGGTCGATCTTCGCCGAACGGACCGCCTCCCGGCTCTCATGCGGCTTCGTCACGCAGCGACGGCTCATGCGCTCGATGAAGTCGAAACGCATATCCGCGATGGCGGCGGCACGATCGAGCCCACGCTCCTCCTCCATCTGGACGATGATGTGCTCCACCATCTCCTTCTCGTTCTGACTAAGTGCCAGCGCTTCCTCGACCCGCGCATCCCCCTCGATCAGCTTCGTCGCTGCAAATCGTACCGGGATGCCGGCTGCGACCGCGTGATCCTCGATCAGGTGCATGATGCCATGGACGCAGCGATGAACCGCGCCGCCGTGGTCGTTCTCCGCACAGAAGTCGAGCCGCTGCGGCTTCTCCTGGTAGCGCGCGACGTGCAGCGCATGAGCCACCAGCTCATCGACGCCTTCATTTTTCGCCGCCGAAATCGGCACGACCGGTACGCCGAGGTGACGCTCCATGCGGTTGATGTCGACGGAGCCGCCGTTGCCCTGCAGCTCGTCCATCATGTTGAGGGCGACCACCATCGGGATGTCCAGCTCGATCAGCTGCATCGTGAGGTAGAGGTTTCGTTCAATGTTGGTGGCATCCACGATATTGATGATGCCTTTCGGTCGGTCGTTCAGGATAAACTGACGGGAGACGATCTCCTCGCTCGTGTACGGCGACATCGAGTAGATGCCCGGCAGATCCGTGACCTCCGTTTCCGGATGGCCCTTGATGGAGCCGGACTTCCGGTCCACCGTGACGCCTGGGAAATTACCGACGTGCTGGTTCGAGCCCGTCAGCTGGTTAAAGAGCGTCGTCTTTCCGCAGTTCTGGTTGCCCGCCAGTGCGAAGCTGAGCTTCGTATCCTCCGGAAGCGGATGTTCGCTCGCCTTATCATGGAAACGACCGCCCTCACCGAAGCCCGGGTGCTCGTCATCATCGAAGAACTTTCCGTCCTTCGCTGCTTCTGCCGCATCGAGCTCTGCCTTCGTCGCCGGGTGCTGCTCCTTCTTCCAGAGCTGATGCTCTTTATGCTCCTCCGCCGTGATCGGCCGCGCCTGAATCTGCGCCGCATCCGCGAGACGAAGGGTCAGCTGATAGTCATGGATCCGCAGCTCCATCGGGTCGCCCATCGGTGCAAACTTCACGAGCTGCACCTCTGCCCCCGGAATCACGCCCATATCCAGGAAATGCTGTCGAAGCGCGCCCTCGCCTCCGACCGTCGTCACGATGGCACTCTGGCCGATGTCAAGATCCTTTAATGTCATAAAATCACTCCCTGATGAAATTTATACTCCTGTAAAATCAAAGCTATACCGTCTCGAACTTCCCGTTAAGACAAAATCACTTAGAAACGTCCATTTCCAGATGAAAACTCGTCAGTTTAAAAAGCCGATACCATCTTGTATATCTTTAAAACTAACATTATAATTCGCGATTAGCAAACGTAAAGACGTTTAAAAAAGATTACCGAAAAATCGCTTTAAAAGAATTAAAACGATTACCGAAAAAACACATTTCAGGAGATTCGTATGACACTTGATATGACGAAGGGAAACCCGTTTCCGATCATCTTAAAATTTATGATTCCGCTGTTTATCGGCAATGTCTTCCAGCAGCTCTACAACATGGCAGACACCATCATCGTCGGGCGCTTCGTCGGTGCTGATGCGCTCGCTGCGGTCGGTGCCACCGGCACCATCATGTTTCTCGTGCTCGGCTTCTCGCAGGGCCTCTGCACCGGCTTTACCGTCCCGACCTCTCAGGTCTATGGTGCAAAGGACTACGCACGCGTGAAGCGCAGTGTTGCGAACGGCATCCTTCTCGCCGCGATCGTCATCATCGTGATGACCACGCTTTCCGTATCCACGATGCAGACACTGCTCCGACTCATGAATACACCGGCTAACATCTTCGAGGATGCCCACACCTACATCAGCATCATCTGCATGGGCATCGTCGCAAGCGTCTACTACAATCTCTTCTCCGCCTTCCTGCAGGCCGTCGGAAACAGTAAAGTGCCGCTCTGCTTTCTGGTGTTCAGTGCCTGCCTCAATGTCGTGCTGGATCTTTTCTTTATCATCGTCCTGAAGCTCGGTGTCGCGGGTGCCGCACTCGCCACAGATCTCTCCCAGGGCATCTCCGCCACCCTCTGTCTCTTCTATATCTATAAGAAAGAGAAGGTGCTCTGGCCGGAGCATCACGACTGGCGCATCAACGCCGGTGTCTACCTCGTGGTGATCCGGAAGGTACGGAAGGAACTCGCCGCATCATAAAACCAAATACCGATACCGAAAGGGAGCTTCGCACCGCCAGGTGTAAGCTCCCCTTTTTTCGTCCGAATCGTGCATGATGCAACAAGTCGTCCCGTCATCTGTTTTCAGCGTGGAATCCCCTGTACTTTTTAAGGCGTTCAGACTTCTGGTCGGTACAGTAAAAGTAATGGCTGTGACGTCCGAAGATGCCACAGCCATATATGAAAACTCTCCCCTCTCCGACTCAGCGCCGGAGCTATCGTAAACTGTCGCAGAGGCCGATGCTTCGGCCTGTCACGCAGTCATGCGAACATAAATGGTGCTCAGTCCAGCATGAAGAACTGTGCCAGACTGCTTTTCAGTGATACGATCATGCTGTCATCGGCGGCACACTGTCCGCTCGGAATCGGATCATACTGCCGGATATACTCTGATTTTCCGGTTTTCTCGAAGATGATCGTGTTTGTCTGATCCGGAAGGACCATGCCGTACTTCTGGACCGCATCCCTGTAAATCTGATCCGGGTTCACCGCGTCGTTGATCTTCGCCTGAAGATCTGCGTTCTGCACCCGCAGCTGCTCGAGCTGAGTACGCTTCTGCTCGATCGTCGAGAGACGCGTGGAAACCAACGTATCGAGGTGTACACATTGGTAGCAGGTCAGGAAAATGAAAATAATCGAACAGGTCAGTAACAGACGACAGGCACCATCGAGCACACGCTCCGGAATCAGCCGGAAAAGCGGGGCGATGATGCTTTTATCTTCCTGGTACTCCAGCCGAAGCTGTCCGTCGTACCGGTCCCGATAGAGATGAATCTGATTCCGTCTTCCGCGTTCCTCTACGACCAGAGTCTCACGTACCAGCGGACGTCTCTCCGAAACATCGGCACGAACTGTATTCCCATCCACATACGTTCGTCCCATACTACACTGCTTTCCTTACATGATTCTGACATCTGCGAAATCACGTTCAGACGCAGATATCAGTTTTTACACATTTTTTCAATACTTCACGCACCTGTTAATTACCCAAAAGTAATTATTCAGCAATCATTATACATCAGATCGTAAGAATTCATACGGTTTCTTGATATTTCCGTGGATAATTTTTTTAAATGGATGATATAATTCTTTCTAGAGACTTCCCGAAAACCGGGCTTGACAGGAGGATACTATGAATGACCGAATACCGATCGTGCTGAAAGCAGATGGCGACTGCGCCTATGCAGAGGCACTGGCCGCGCATCTGAAGACAGCACTGCTGCATACGACGCCGGATGCACCGGTCTGGCTCTCTGTGAACGCAGCCGGCCTTTCGCTCACAGATGGCGATCAGGCGATGCGTGGCGACTTCACGAAGCTGCAGAAGCGCCTCCAGTACCATAATCTGACGCATGAGCTCCTCGTGAAGGCGACGAAGGTGAAGGGTCGTGAGAATCTGCGTGTGATCGATGCGACCGCAGGCATGGGTGAGGATTCGCTGCTGCTTGCAGCGGCCGGCTGTGAGGTCACGCTTTACGAGCAGGATCCGGTCATCGCCGCACTCCTGCAGGACACGATGCGACGCGCACTCGAGGAAGCGACGCTTCACGAAATCGTCATGCGCATGCAGCTCGTCGAGGGCGACAGCATTGACCATCTCCGAAGGCTTGGAGAAGCAGGCACGGGTTCGTATGCACCAGAGGACGATGCTGGACACGCCTGTCCGGCTCTAACAGCGTCGGCTGCCACGGGGAACGGCGCTGATGCCTCGACAAGCGGTGCAGAAGTCACAACGAACGACGCAGCTGCCACGACGAACAGCGCAGATGAAGCGCTGAAGCGCCCGGATGTCATCTACCTCGATCCGATGTTCCCGGAACGGCAGAAAAGCGGCCTCGTGAAAAAGAAGTTCCAGCTCATCCACTACCTCGAGGCACCAGCGGAGAACGAAGAGGCGCTGATGCAGGCCGCCATCGCCGCGCACCCATTTAAAATCGTCGTGAAGCGCCCCGCGAAGGGCCCGTACCTCGCCGGCCTGAAGCCATCCTACTCGCTCGATGGAAAGGCCATCCGCTATGACTGCTATGTCTTTCCGGAAAACGTATAGTTAAAGAGGCTGTCGTAACAGAGACAGCCTCTTTACATTATCGATCTGATCACCAAAAAAGCCCTCCTGATTTCTCAGGAGGGCTTTCAGTCGAGCGCGAGACGGGGATCGAACCCGCGATCTTCGCCTTGGCAAGGCGACGTAGTACCACTCTACTACTCGCGCAATATGCGTTTATCCGTTTGACCGGATAAATCGGTTTGTCTGGATGATGTTTCTCAATCGCTCCATAGAGCGCGAGACGGGGATCGAACCCGCGATCTTCGCCTTGGCAAGGCGACGTAGTACCACTCTACTACTCGCGCATTTTTAATGTCCCAACCGACTTTCATTTCTGTGAAGGTGGGTGCATTATACAAAAGATCATCAGTGTCGGTGTGAATGTTATCGCCGTCTTAATCATCTTGAGTGCCCAGAACCGGAATCGAACCAGTGACACGAGGATTTTCAGTCCTCTGCTCTACCAACTGAGCTATCTGGGCATCGAGCGGGTGATGAGAATCGAACTCACATGTTCAGCTTGGAAGGCTGACATTCTACCATTGAACTACACCCGCAAGTGACTTCGTGTGTCGCCTTATCGGTGACGCGAGTGTTATAATACTCTACTCCGAAAGCTTTGTCAACACTTTTTCAAAAAAAGTTTTTTGGGTGCCGCTATGGGCGTAGCAGTTCAGACCGGGGCCCGTAGGTTCAGCACCAGAAGCACAGTATGCCTGGCTTCTGGTGCCTTTCCCCCTGAGGTTTCCGTCTGTTTTACATATCCGGATCAGCCTTCGGCGTCTTCTTCGCGTAGTAGATTTTTCCGGTGTGTGCCCACATCTGGGATACGAGGATGCCGTCCTCGCTGTGACGCTTCGTGATACCGACGTTGTAGCCCATGTCGTCGGTGCGGAGGAGACGGCGGATCTCGACGTCATCCTCGATTCCGGTCACCCAGGCCGGGATGTTCAGGGTGATCTCCTCTTCGCCGCAGTTCACAGCCATGATGGCGACCTCATCCTCATACTGTCTCGCATAGACCACATAGTTATGGCCAGCCATCAGCTTCATGAGGGCGCCTCTCTTCAGCACCGCATTACGCTTATGCATACCGCCGAGGTAATTATGGAACTCGATCAGCTCAAGGTCCTCGTGGCCCCACGGATACGGACGGCGGCAGTCCGGCTCGGTCCAGCCGGTCATGCCAGCTTCGTCGCCGTAATAGAGGGTCGGTGCGCCCGGCCAGGTCATCTGCATCATCGCCCCCAGACGGTAGAGTGCCTGCGAAACGCCGGCATCTGCAGCGGCTGAGCCGCTCGTACCGATGCGGCCGACCGTCTGATTCGTGCGCGTCATGAAGCGGCTGTGGTCATGATTCGAGAGCTGGTTCATCGAGCAGAGAATCGAGTTCTCCGGCATGCGGGACATATGGTAGAGGATCGCGTTGAAGAACATCTCACCGTCACCGCGCATCGCCTCGTTTTTCGCGTCGGAGTGCTTCTCCATGCCGGTCAGGAACCAGGTCACCGGCTCCATGAAGGCATCGTAGTTCATGATGGTGTCCCACTCATCACCCTGGAGCCAGCTGAACGGGTCGCCGTAGTGCTCGGCGAGGATGATGGCGTTCGGATTCGCTTCCTTCACCACCATGCGGAACCTCTTCCAGAACATATGGTTGTAGGTCGCGGAGTGTCCGAGATCGGCGGCGACATCGAGACGCCAGCCATCGACGTTATACGGTGCGCTCACCCACTTGCGTCCGATCTCGAGGATTGCTTCCGCGAGATCACGGGAGCCCTCGTAGTTCAGCTTCGGGAGGGTATCATTGCCCCACCACTTCTCGTAGCTGTTGTTGTTCGGCCAGGCCTCGTCACGGTTGTCACTGAACGCAAAATAATCGTGGTACGGGCTGTCCTTGCGCTGGTACGCACCCGCGGCATAAGCATTGGCCCGATCCTTATAGTTATAGAAGCCGGAACGGTTCATCCACTTGTGGAAGGAGCCGCAGTGGTTGAACACACCGTCGATGATGACGCGCATGCCGCGGGCATGGCAGGCCTCGACGAACTCGACGAAGAGCCGGTCGCTGGCGTCCAGGTTTTCACGGCTCGTGGTGCGGATCGAGTAGCGGGTCGCGCGGGCATTGTCATCCTCCCAGTCCTCGACGAGGGTGCCGCCGTCCTTCACGATCTTGCCGATATGCGGATCGATGTGGTCGTAGTCCTGCGCGTCGTACTTGTGGTTCGACGGGGACACGAAAAGCGGATTGAAGTAGATGACGCTGACGCCGAGGCGCTGGATATAGTCGAGCTTCGAGCGCACGCCGGCGAGATCACCACCGTAAAACCGGTGCACGTCAAACGCCTCGACCGGGGCGTTCCAGTCCGCTACACCACGCGCTGCTCTGCCGAGGTAGATGTACTCGTTGTCGACGACGTTATTCGTCGGGTCGCCATCACAGAAGCGATCGATGAAGATCTGGTACATGATGGCGCCCTTCGCCCAGTCCGGGATATGGAAGCCCGGCATCAGACGGTACGAGAGCTCACGGTTCATGTCGTCGCAGACGCCGAGACGGTTGAAATGCAGTCGCTCCGGGCCCTTCTGGATGAAAAAGCTGTAGCTCTGGGTGGCCTGACCGACCATGACCTTATGCTCATAATAGTCGAAGCGTGCATCACGCTCGACGAGCTGCATCTTCGTGCTGCTGTTGGCTTCGTGGAAAAAGATATAGACGGCATCCACGTCCTGCCGTGCTGTCCGAAATCGGAGCGTAACGGTATCTCCAGGATTCGGCTCCTCCGGGATGCGGTAGCTGGCCGTCCCCGAGGTGTACAGTGCCGCCTGGTTAATCGTACTCTGGTTCATTTACTTTCTTACTTCCCTACTGACATATTCTCTGTACCCGGCCGCGCATCCGGCCAGGCGCTCTATCTCTCTCCTGTGTCTGATCGATCCCCGGCGAACATTCCCTTCGCCAGGTCGTCGGCACAGCGAAAACAGCCTGGCAGACGCCAGGCTCTCCGAAACTGAATTTACTGATCGAACTCGACCACCCCGATGAACGGGAGATTGCGGTAGCGCTGGTCATAGTCGAGACCATAGCCGACCACGAATTCGTCCGGAATCTCGAAGCAGGAGTACTTCACCGGTACTTCCTTCTCGCGACGGGACGGCTTGTTCAGCAGCGTGCAGATCTCGATGGACAGTGGCTTCCGGTCGAGGAGCATCTTGCTCAGATGGTTCAGCGTGTGTCCGGTGTCGATGATGTCCTCGACGATCATGACATGCTTGCCCTCGAGCGGCTCATCGAGATCCTTCACGATCTTCACGATACCGCTGGAGGTCGTGCCGCCGCCATAGCTGGAGACGGACATGAAGTCGAAGGATACATCCACGTCATGGATGCGCTTCGCGAGCTCGCACATGAACATCGCGCCGCCCTTCAGGATACAGATGAGGTGGAGGGACTCGCCCTTATACGCCTCTGAAATCTGATCCGCAATTTCTGTGATACGTGCTTCGATCTGATCCTCCGGGATCAGGACTCTGACATGCTCAGCCATGATTTTTTCTCCTTTTCACACTGATAACCTCTCGATTCTCCTGTAGAATCAAGGTTTTTTTACGATACTCTGCGCTCATCCGGTACGGAAGGTCGAGATGCGCGCCGCCCGGCCCGAAAATCAGGCGGTCGATGTCCCGGTAATGCACGGCGCTCCAGTCCTTCTGGGGCGTTCCGATCCGGCGGAGCAGCTCGCTGTAGACGTACTGCCGCACGAGCTCCGGGTACTCCCTCAGCGCGGTCACGGGCAATGCAATCGACCGTAAAATCGTCGCCTCGTCCGGGGCTTCTGCTGCGCCCTCCGCGCTTTTTTCTGCCAATGCAGGCGGCCTCGAGGTCGTACCTCGGGTCGAGGCACCTGGCTCCGGTAACGTTACCGGTGCATCCTGGAACACAGCCGTCTGTGGGCGGGTATGTGCATCTCGGTCGATTGCATTGGCCGAATCCGGGGCGACCGTCAGCGTCGCGTGCGCGTCCACGTACTGAAGAGCGAGCGCATGAAAGAACGCATCCGCTTCACGAAGGAGCGCTGCGCTGTGTGCGATGTGGGCGCTCGCCTCCGGGTTGATCTCGCGAAGCTCCGGCAGCACCGTGCTGCGGATACGATTCCGGGTGTAGTGCGGATCCGCGTTCGTCGAATCCGTCACGTACGGTATATCATACTGTTTAAGCCACTTCAGTATATCTTCTCTTTTTATGGAAAGCAATGGCCGGATCACGTGATTTCGCCGATTCTCCATGCCCGCGAGGCCGCGAAGCCCTGCGCCGCGCACGAGATTATGGAGGACGGTCTCCGCCTGATCATCGAGATGATGCGCCACCGCGATCCAGGCGGCAGGAGCAGACGGGGCTGGGAGGCCTTTCATCGACCGAGCATCCGGAAGACGCGACGGGGAGCCGGCGGTAAATGCCGGGGAGTCTGATGTTCTGGCGGAATCCGGCACCGGGGAGTCCGACGTTCGGTCGATTGCAGCTGCCGGGGCGTTTGACGTTCCGGCGGACGAAGCTACAGGGGAGTTTAACATCCGGTCGGCCGCCAGAGTCTGCCCCAGCTGCTGCCGTGCGGCCTCGAGGGCCTCGTAACGGAGGATGCGCGCGGCCTCCTCCAGGCTGAGCCCATGCTGCGCCGCGTACGCCGGAGCCGCGACATGCACGGCCTGGAACGGGATGTCGAGCTTCGCGCAGAGCTTCTCCGAAAACGCCTCGTCGCGGTCCGCCTCCGCGCCACGGATGCCGTGATGGACATGCACCGCCCGCAGCGTAAAGCCCATCCGGGCCTGCAACGTGTGCAGCGCATACAGCAGGAAGACCGAATCAGGGCCACCTGAAAGGCCGACCACGACGCCGTCGCCCGGACGGATCAGCTGATTCGCCTCGATATATCGTTTGATTTCCAGCATAAGCGCATCCATGCGAAGCTCCTCTCAAAAACAAAGGTGGAGAAACCTGCGTCTCTCCACCTCATTTTACTAAGTTCTCTCTTACTTTTCATCCGGTTTGATGATGATTTCGTCCGGCAGCTTCAGTCCGAAGATCTCGCGGGCCTTTTCCATCGTGAATTCCTTCGTTTTTACGTAGACCTTTTTCTCTTCCAGCTCCTTACCGTGCTGCTCTTCATCGGCGATAGCAGCATCCAGGCTTTCTTCCTGGGCCTGGTAATCCCGCTCCTGCTGCCGAAGCGTCTTGCCCCGGATGTTGATGGCGATCGCAAGGAACAGCACCACGATCGTGATGCCGATGATCGCCAGACGGTTGCTGGATAGATTTTTACGCGGACGCTGTCTTCGTTTCATAGATACTTAAAAAGGTCTCCTGCCTCTTCCTTATGTACAGTTTCCTGTACCGCCAGAACCTCTGCCCGGACGGATTTCTCACCGAAGCGGATCTCGATGACGTCCCCCACCTTCACATCGTAGGATGCGCGCTGCGGACGGTCGTTCACGAGTACTCGGCCTGCGTCGCAGGCTTCGTTGGCCACCGTACGACGCTTGATGAGTCTCGATACTTTCAGGTATTTGTCTAGTCTCATGATATCCCTAAGTTTATGGGGTCTGACCCCATTAAATTTTTCTAAACAGAATCTAAAGTAGTAGTTTATGGGGTCAGACCCCCTTACGAAATTCTTAAGGTAATGGTCGGTTTCACGAGGAGATATCCCCGCATGGCTCCGATCAAGAAAAAAGAGACGGCCATGTAAGGCCGCCTCCGGATTTTATCCGATTCGTGATTAACCGTTGATCTTATCCTTGAGGGCCTTACCAGCCTTGAATCTCGGAGCCTTGGAAGCCTCGATGTTCATGGTAGCACCAGTTCTCGGGTTTCTGCCCTCGCGCGCTGCTCTCTCAGCGACATCGAAGGTACCGAAGCCGATCAGCTGAACCTTATCGTTCTCAGCGAGTGCATCAGCGATGGTATCAAATACGGCCTTTACAGCTGCATCTGCATCCTTCTTGGAAAGGTCTGCGCTCTTTGCAACGGCTGCTACTAATTCAACTCTATTCATTTTGTTTTCCTCCACGTGATTAAAGGCAGATTTCTAAAAAAGCCCATAATCTCCATATTTAAAAATTGACATAAAAAGTATAATCTCTGCGCCTCTGCATGTCAATAAAGAAACGGCCACCGAGGGGTCAGACTCCCGCGTGGATTTTTCGACCACCTCGTAAAGCAAGCGGGCAAGCGGAGGAGGGGTCAGACCCCCGCGTGGATTTTTCGACCACCTTAAAAATTTCGCAAGGGGGTCTGACCCCATAAACTTCAGCTTAAAAGGGGGTCTGACCCCATAAACTTTACAGCTGCAGGCGCCGGAGGATCTTTTCGGCGTCGTCCATGGTTTCGAGCAGGGTCCAGGCTTTTTCGCGGGTGCTCTGTCGGAAGACGAGCGTCGCCTGCCGGCCGCTCAGGAAGCGGAGGCGGCCCTGCTGCTCGCGGACAAGGACCGGGATCTCCTCGACGCGGATCCGGGCCTTCGGATCGAGCTGGATCTTCCAGCTGCCCTTTCGGATGTCCACCTCGGTGGCGTAGCTTCGGTGCGCCTCCGCACGGAGGAGCGCGATGCGGAGCAGGTTCGCACATGGCTTCGGGATCTCGCCGAAGCGGTCGATGAGCTCATCCTGCATCTCACTGTAGTCCTCCTCTGTCTCGATGGAGGAGATCCGCTTGTAGACGTCGAGCTTCTGCGACTCGTTCGGGATATAGGTATCCGGGATGAATGCGTCGATATCGCAGTCGATCTGGGTATCGAAGCTCGGCTGCTCCTGCAGCTCGCCCTTCTCCTCCTTCACGGCGGTGTTCAGCAGCTTACAGTACAGATCGTAGCCGACGGCCTCCATGTGGCCATGCTGCTCTGCGCCCAGGACATTGCCCGCACCGCGGATCTCGAGGTCACGCATCGCGATCCGGATGCCCGAGCCGAGCTGGGTGAACTCGCGGATCGCCTTCAGGCGCTTCTCAGACTCCTCCGTCAGCATCTTACCGCGGCGGTACATGAGGAACGCGTACGCCGTCCGGTTCGAGCGTCCGACACGTCCGCGAATCTGATACAGCTGACTCAGACCCATCCGGTCCGCGTCCTGGATGATCATCGTGTTCGCATTCGGGATGTCGAGGCCGGTTTCGATGATCGTCGTCGACACCAGCACATTGACCTCGCCGTTGATGAAGCGCAACATGATATCCTCGAGCTGCGTCTCCGACATCTGGCCATGCGCATACGCGATGCGCGCCTCCGGGCAGAGCTTCTGCACATGCCCCGCGACGTCTGCGATGTTATTGACCCGGTTGTAGACATAGTACACCTGGCCGTTTCGCGCAAGCTCGCGGTTGATCGCCTCGCGCACGAGCTCGTCGTTGTACTCCATGACATAGGTCTGGATCGGCACACGGTCGATCGGCGGCTCCTCAAGCACCGACATGTCACGGATGCCGACCAGCGACATGTGCAGCGTCCGCGGGATCGGCGTCGCCGTCAGCGTCAGCACGTCGACGTTTTTCTTCAAATTCTTGATGCGCTCCTTATGCGTCACGCCGAAGCGCTGCTCCTCGTCGACGATCAGGAGACCGAGGTTCCGGAACTCGACGTCCTTACTGAGCAGACGGTGGGTGCCAATGACGACATCGACACGACCGGCCTTCAGGTCGTCGAGGGACTTTCGGATCTGCTGCGGTGTCCGGAAGCGGCACAGCAGCGCGATGTTCACCGGGAAGCCCTTCATACGCTCGACGAAGGTGTTGTAGATCTGCTGCGCGAGGATGGTGGTCGGCACGAGGTAGGCCACCTGCTTACTGTCCTGCACGGCCTTGAAGGCGGCGCGCAGTGCGACCTCGGTCTTACCGTAGCCGACGTCACCGCAGATCAGGCGGTCCATGATCTTATGGCTCTCCATGTCGTGCTTCACCGCTTCGATGGCGAGGTCCTGGTCGACCGTCTCCTCGTACGGGAACATCTCCTCGAACTCCTTCTGCCAGACGGTATCCGGCCCGAACTGGTAGCCGGACTCCGACTGCCGCGCCGCATAGAGCTTTACGAGGTCACGTGCGATCTCCTTTACAGCATGCTGCACACGTGAGCGGGTTTTCGTCCACTCCGTGCCACCGAGCTTATTCAGCTTCGGCTTCGTCGCCTCCGCTCCCGCGTACTTCTGGATACCCTCGAGCCGGGTCGCCGGCAGGTAGAGATTACCGCCGTCGCCGTACTCGACCTTGATGTAGTCCTTCGTCACGCCCTGGCTCTCGATGCGCTCGATGCCGCGGTAGATGCCGATGCCGTGGTCCTCATGCACCACGTAATCGCCGACACTCAGCTCGCTCAGCTTCACGATGTGCTGACCGTTGAGCTTCTTCTGCTTCCGCTTCTTCTGAACTGCGTTCGTGTTGCCGAACATGTCGCCCTCGGTGAGCAGCACGAAGCGCTCCGCCGGGAACTGGTAGCCCGTGTTCAGCACACCGAACATGACCATGATGGCTCCGCGCGTCTCCGCCTCATGTGCCGCACGGATCTCCCGTCCGGCTACATCGAGGATCTGCGCCGACAGGCTGCTGCCCTGACCGCTTCTCATGTTGGCCGCCTTACCCGAGGCCAATGCTGTCGTGCTCTGCTTTGTACCTGCGCTCGACGCATTCGCTCCCGCCAGCTTGCCGGTGCCGGCTGCGCCATCTGCTGACGCGCCGCCTGCATTGGCCTCCGGCACATCCGGGCAGTAGGCCCGCAGATCGTAGTCACGGAGGTTCTGTGCGAGACGCGACGCACGGGTCCGGGACGGGCTCAGCAGCACGATCTGGTACTGCTCACTCTGCCAGCGCTGAAGATCCTTCAGCAGCATCTCGAAGCCGGACTTACTGTACGGCGTCACCTCGGCCGTCTCGAAGTGGAAGCACTGCTTTGTCTTCAGCGCGCTCAGGTTCGTGCCGAGGGCACTGAAGGCGATCGTCCGTGGCGTGTCGAGCCGCTCCATGATCTGGTCGATGCCGTAGATCAGCTTGTCCGGATCGCGCTCGTCCTTCTCTGCGAGACCCTGCGCCTCGAGGGTCGCCGCCAGCTTCGCGTGGTGCTGCATCTCCTCCACCCGCGCCTCGAAGCTCTCGCGGAACTCGGTTTCGACCGCCGTGCCCCGCTCCCGGAGACGATCCGGCTCATCAAGGAAGAGCAGGGTACGCTCATCGAAATAATCGAGGATACTCACCTCCTGCTTCTCACCGGCCGCGCTGTCCGCACGATCGGACGCCGGGTAGATCTCCACACTGTCCAGGGTGTCGATCGAGCGCTGCGTCTCCGCGTCGAAGGTCCGAATGCCGTCGACCTCCGTGTCCCAGAACTCGATGCGGACCGGATTCTCCGAGGTGAACGGGTAGACGTCGACGATCCCGCCGCGGATCGAGTACTCACCCATCGCGTCGACCTCAACCACGCGCTCATAGCCGAGGCGCGACAGCTTCGTGGAGAGTGCCTCCATCTCCATCGTCATCCCCGGCTCGACCGTCAGCACGGACTCCGAGAAGTTCTCCCGTCCGAGCACCCGGTCCATGAGTGCGTCAATGCTGGCGACCACGACGCCGCCGTCGTCCTCCATGATGTGCTTCAGCACCTCGACCCGCTGCCGGGTGATGAGCGTCCCCTGGGTATCCGCCTGATAGAAGAGAAAATCCTTCGCCGGGTAGTACCAGGCCTGCTCCGCAAAAGCATGGATGTCGCGCATGAAGCGCTTGCCCGTCGCCTCATCCTTCACGACCAGCAGCTTCCACGGACGCCGGTCGTTGCTGCCCTTCGTCGCCTGGGCTGTCTTTCCGGCGTCGAGGACTTCCGGTGTCGATGCGGCCCGGGTCGCCCGTGCGCTCGTTTTCCGGGTGTTCTGGAGCGACACCAGGAGCTGTGCCTTCACCGGATCCACGGTTCCGGTCACTGCAAGCGGACCCACACCCGCGGTGAGGGCCTGCTGCAGCGCCTGATAGCTTTCGGTTTTCAGAAATGGGTTGATCATCATACTTCCTCTACTGAGCACATGGAGTGCAGGCATCCGGAACAGCCTGCCCGTCGGAAAACGCAGCGCGCACAGGGCAGCACTGCGTCGTCGGTATCATCGGCGCGCCGGCTTATGCCTGCGCGCAGTTCATCGGATTATAGTGATTCATCGCGTGCTCCACGCCCTGGTTCACGATGTCGAGGATGGCATCCGCCACCGCGTCGTAGGTAGTCGCCATCACCGCTGCGTCGTTCCGATCGAACTTCGCGAGCACATGATCCGCGAGGTCCATGTACTCTGGCTTCTGACCGACACCGACCCGCACCCGCGGGAACTGATCCGTGCCGAGGCACTGGATGATGGACTTGAGGCCATTGTGACCACCCGCCGAGCCACCCTTCCGGATCCGCATGCGACCGACAGCGAGGTTGATGTCATCCGACACCACGATGACCTGCTCCGCCGGAATCTTATAGAAGTTCGCGAGCGGCGCGATGCAGTTACCCGACAGGTTCATGTAGGTCAGCGGCTTCACGATGATGAGCTGCTCCGGCCCCGCCGGCGTCATCACCCGTGCCTTCGTATAGACCCCCTGAAACTTCGTCTCGTTCAGCTTCAGCCCGCCCAGCTTCTCGCAGAGCGCCTCCACCGCCGCGAAACCCGTATTATGACGTGTACCGATGTATTTCTTCTCCGGATTTCCCAGACCCGCAATCAGATACATAAAACTCCTCCATATAGCAGTCACCGTTCAGAGCGACTCTCCAGACGCTTGTCTGAATGGTAACGGTTGTTAACGATTATAAGCACAACAAAAGCAGCACCGAAGGATATCCTACTCTCCGTCCGGTCCCACCGTACATGCCATCATAACACAAATTAATATATTTCACATCATATAAGCGATTCCATGAATGGATATATTTAAAGAGACGGTAACAGTTCAGCCGGGGTGATTTTGTAAGGCGGATAATTTTTAAGGGATGTCCATACCGGGCACCTCTTCTCGTTTGCCTGCATGGGGCGGGGCCGATAAGTAAATAGATAAAGGCAATCGAATGGGGTGGGCAAACAAACAAAAAGAGACGCCTGCCGAAGTCCCTTATCGAAAAATGGCGCAGGGCTCTCGCCCTGCGCCATATACTATTGAAATCAATATCCTTCCGTCTCGGAAATCATCTCCGCCTGATACTTATCCAGGATGATCTCATGGATCGCTTCTCTGGTCGAAGATTTGATCGGATGTGCGATGTCTCTGTACTCACCATCCGCCGTCTTTCTGGACGGCATCGCGATGAAGAGACCCTTCTCACCCTCGATCACCTTGATATCGTGGATGACGAACTCATTATCGAAGGTGATGGAGACGATCGCCTTCATCTTGCCTTCCTTATCCACCTTGCGGATCCGTACATCTGTTATCTGCATGCTTCGATCCTCCTGTTACATCTGATACCGTGTATTTTTTTCTACGACGATCTTGATGTCGTCCGGCGTACCGATGTAGGTCGTGTTGGCACGAATCGTGTCGCGGCTCTCGACGATACAGTTCTCGATAACGGTATTATCGCCAATGTATACATCATTCAGGATGATCGAGTTCTTGATCACGCAGTTGTTTCCGACATAAACCTTACGGAACAGAACGGAATTCTCGACGGTACCGTTGATGATGCAGCCACTTGCGAGAATCGAGTGACGCACGTTACAGTCCGGGTTGTACTTCGCAGGAGGATTATCCTCGAGCTTCGTGTAGATACCCGGCAGCTCCTTGAAGAAGAACTCGCGGATATCACGGTTCAGGAAATCCATGTTGGTCTTATAGTACGACTCGACGGACGCGATGTTTGCCCAGTAGGTGTCGATCTTATAACCATAGATGCGCTTTACGTTCTTATAGCGTACCAGGATATCACTGACGAAATCGGTACGATCCTCATCGTGTGCCTTCTCGAGGAGCTCGATCAGCTGACGACGACGGATGACGTAGATACCGCAGGAGATGGTGTTCGCGTCGGTCGCGATCGGTTTCTCCTCGAAGTCGACGATCCGGCCGTCCTCGTTCATCTTTACGCAGCCGAAGCGGGTAGCATCCGTGTTCGGCTCCATGGTCTTCACCACTACGGTGATATCTGCCTTCTTGTTGATGTGATGCTCGAGCACCTTTGCGTAGTCGAGCTTGTAGATGCCGTCGCCGGAAGCGATGATGACATATGGCTCATGAGACTGCTTCAGAAAATCGAGGTTCTGATACAGTGCGTCGGCGGTGCCACGGAACCAGTCGCTGTGCTCTGCGGTGATGGTCGGTGTATAAACATACAGCCCACCCTGCTTACGACCGAAATCCCACCACTTCGAGGAGGAAAGGTGCTGGTTCAGAGATCTGGAGTTGTACTGTGTCAGTACAGCCACTCTCTGAACATGAGAGTTCGACATGTTGGAAAGAGCGAAGTCGATGGCACGGAAGGATCCGGCTACCGGCATCGCAGCGATCGCTCTCTTATTCGAAAGCTCCCGCATACGCTTGTTATTACCACCTGCTAAAATAATACCTATCGCTCTCATAATGTTCCGTCCTCCTTGATGATTGCTCCGCCGCTTGCGAGTAATCCGTCAGGATAATCCTCTACTGTCGTTACGCCATAGATTGCGGTGTTTCTTCCGACCTTTACATTGTCCGGAATCACAGAATTCTCGCCGATGGTGGCCAGCTCTGCGTTGTAAACTCTCTGATCATATACACTCGGCTCGAACTCACCGACACCGATCTCACAGTTCTGACCGATCTTTACGTTCTGTGCGATGACGCCCTTATCGATTCTGGTACCTGCGCCGATGGTTGCACCGGACATGACGACAGAATCGTTCACCACTGCACCGGACTCGATGGTGACACCCTCTCCGATGACAGAATTATGAACCTCACCATGGATCTCACAGCCCTCTGCGATGATGCAGCGCTCTACGTGAGAGTTCTGGGAAATAAACTGTGGTGACGGGTTCTTCGTGTCGGTATAGATCTTCCAGTACTCCTCGTAGAGGTTGAACTCCGGAATGATCGATACGAGCTCCATGTTGGCCTGCCAGTAGGACTCGAGTGTTCCGACATCCTTCCAGTAGCCGTTAAACTCATATGCGAAGATGCGGCTGCCCTTATTGAAAAGATAAGGGATGATGTGCTTACCGAAATCCTCACCTGGAACATCCTTGTTCGTGATCAGCGCTTCACGAAGCACCGGCCATGAGAAGATATAGATACCCATGGATGCAAGATTTGACTTCGGTACCTTCGGCTTCTCCTGGAAGTCGATGATACGGTTATTCTCATCGGTTACAGTGATACCGAAACGGCTCGCCTCCTCCATCGGAACAGGCATCGACGCAATCGTACAGTCGGCATTCATCGCCTTATGGTACTCGAGCATAACCTCATAATCCATCTTATAGATGTGGTCACCGGAAAGGATGAGTACATAATCCGGGCTATAATTATCGATATACTCGATGTTCTGGTAGATCGCGTTTGCTGTGCCTGAGAACCAGTCCGCACCGTTCTGCGACTCATACGGCTGCAGAATCGTTACGCCTCCTCTGTTACGATCCAGATCCCACGGAATACCGATTCCGATGTGGGCATTCAGACGTAAAGGCTTGTACTGCGTCAAAACGCCGACTGTATCTACACCTGAATTGATGCAGTTCGACAGTGGGAAGTCAATGATCGAATACTTTCCACCGAAGGATACAGCAGGTTTTGCGACATTCTTTGTGAGTACGCCAAGGCGAGAGCCCTGGCCGCCAGCGAGCAGCATGGCGATCATTTCTTTTTTAATCACGTCATCACCTCATTAGTAATATAAGTAGTAGAAAAATATCTAGCTGTACATAGTATAGCACTCTACGTCCCGCATGTTAACTAAGAAAATGGTTATTTTGACAGTAGAATAACGAATTTTACATAGGTGTTTCGTAATAATTACACAATTTACTACAATTAAATATGGCATACTGGTTCACCAGACATAAATTTTCTTCTTTTAGAGCAGTTGTTTCGGCAAAAATATCCGGTACTTTGCATACCGCAGGCATAGCACTCGATACTATCTATCTGTGACTGTCCAGATGTAGTGTAACTCGGCGGACAGTAGTCGGAAGCCGAGCTACGTCTGGACAGTCACGTCGGGAAATCTAAAAAACGCCGGGGCATCGCCCCGGCGCATTGCGCTCATCATCTGTTTAGATATCGCAGTTACCAACGGTTCTCGGATACGGAACCACATCGCGGATGTTCGACATACCGGTGATGTACATCACGGCACGCTCGAAGCCGAGACCGAAACCACCATGACGCGTCGTACCATACTTACGAAGATCGAGATAGAAATCATACTGATCCATCTCCATGCCCATCTCGTTCATACGCTTCAGAAGCTTGTCGTAGTCCTCCTCACGCTGTGAGCCGCCCATGATCTCACCGATCCCCGGAACGAGACAGTCGACCGCAGCGACGGTCTTTCCATCCGGATTCTGCTTCATATAGAAGGCCTTGATGTCCTTCGGGTAGTCTGTAACGAATACCGGACGCTTGTACAACTGCTCGGTGAGGTAACGCTCGTGCTCGGTCTGAAGATCCACGCCCCAGCTTACCTTGTACTCGAACTCATCGTTATGCTTCATGAGCTCATTCACCGCATCCGTATAGGTCACACGTGCAAACTCGGAGTTCAGAACGTGGTGGAGACGATCGAGCAGTCCCTTGTCGACGAACTGGTTGAGGAAGGCCATCTCTTCAGGAGCATTGTCCAGCACATACTGAATCATGTACTTCAGCATATCCTCCTCACACTGGATGACATCATCGAGGTCTGCATACGCAAGCTCCGGCTCGATCATCCAGAACTCCGCCGCATGACGCTGTGTGTTCGAGTTCTCAGCACGGAAGGTCGGTCCGAAGGTGTAGATGTTGCGGAACGCCTGCGCGAAGGTCTCGCCGTAGAGCTGACCGGACACCGTGAGGCTCGTCTTCTTGTTAAAGAAATCCTGGCTGAAATCCACCTTGCCGTCCTCGGTCATCGGAACCTGGTCGAGCGGAAGCGTGGTTACCTGGAACATCTCGCCCGCACCCTCCGCGTCGGAAGCGGTGATGATCGGGGTGTGTACGTATACGAAGCCACGCTCCTGGAAGAACTGATGGATTGCAAAGGCCACCAGGGAACGGATCTTAAATACGGCCTGGAAGGTGTTGGTTCTCGGACGCAGATGATCGATCGTACGAAGGTACTCGAGCGTATGACGCTTCTTCTGCAGCGGATAGTCCGGAGAGGACGCACCCTCGAGCATGACCTCGTCGGCCTGCACCTCGAACGCCTGCTTCGCATCCGGCGTCGCCACGAGCTTACCCTTTACGATGACCGCCGCGCCGACACCGTACTTCGCCACCTCCTGGAAGTTCGCCATGGTGTCATGGTAAACGACCTGAAGCGGGGTGAAGAAGGTACCGTCGGAAATCGTCAGGAAACCGAACTGCTTCGAATCACGGTTCGAGCGGACCCAGCCGCCGACCGTCACTTCCTGATCATAGTAGGCTTCTTTATTCTTGAAAATCTCTCTTAATGTAGTAACTTTCATCTCTAACCTCTGTTTCTATCTCGGATGTTCTCAGAAAACCGCGGAAAACCGCGATGATTTAACTGATTATAGCGTAAGGCTTCCCTGTTTTCAATGTCTCCGACGTTTTCTTTACCTTTATATTTCTGCGTAATTACGTTAAAATATAGAAGACTATAAACATTTTACAGGGGAGCTGTCATGCGTTTTATTCATGTTGCGGATGTGCACTGGGGGATGGTGCCGGATGCGGATCAGCCGTGGGGCCGGGATCGTGCCAATGATATCAGGGCGACGTTTCGTCGTATCATCGAGAGGTGTCGGGAGTCGAATGTGGACTGTCTGTTCATCGCGGGGGATCTGTTTCACCGTCAGCCGATGAATAAGGATCTGCAGGAGCTGAACTATCTGTTCGGGACGATCCCGTCGACGCATGTGGTGATCATCTCGGGGGAGCATGATCGGGTCGAGGCGAACTCGGCACTGCTGAGCTTCAACTGGAGTCCGAATGTGCACTGGATCCTCGAGGATACGCCGCAGTCAGTGTACTTCGATGATATCAATACCGAGGTGTACGGCTTTTCCTATCATACGCGCGAGCTGCGGGAGACGGTGATCGACGGGATCCACCCGGCGGAGGATGGACACATCCATATCCTGCTGGCGCACGGTGGTGACCGGGACCACATGCCGGTGGAGACAGCGACATGGGCTGCACTGCCCTTCGACTATGTTGCCCTCGGGCATATCCACAAGCCGACCGAGCTCGTGGAGCGCCGCGTGATCTATGCGGGCACGCCGGAGCCACTCGAGCAGGGTGAAACGGGGCCGCATGGCATCTACGTCGGGGACATCCACCCGATCACGCACCGGATCCAGAAGCTGGAGTTCGTACCGCTCGCCGCGGCGAGCTATGTGCCGCTGCAGATTTCAGTGACGGAACGCACGTCGAACGAGGAGCTTCAGCGCCTGATCTCAGCGGAGATCGAGAAGCGGGGCACGCAGAACATCTACCGGCTGCGCATCACGGGGAAGCATGATCCGGAGGTGAGCTTCGATCTCGCACCGCTCCGCGAGCGCTACCGCATCGTGACGGTCGAGGATATGTCCGAGCCGCAGTACGATTTCGTCGCGCTGTACCGGGAGCACCCGTCCGACATGATCGGCTTTTACATCCGAAAGCTCCTGCGGGAGAATCCGGATGACATGAGTGAAATCGAGAAGAAGGCGCTGTACTATGGTATCCATGCGCTGCTGCAGTCGCAGAAAGGAGGTCTGTGATGCGATTGATCGACCTCCATATCGAAGGCTTCGGCAAGTTCCACAACCTGAATCTCCGCTTCGCCGAGGGCATGAACATCCTGTACGGCCACAACGAGGCCGGCAAGTCGACGCTGCATGCGTTTCTGCAGGCGATGCTCTACGGGCTCGAGCGGCGGCCCGGCATCGGGAGCGCCGCGAAGCTGCACAAGAAGTACCGGCCGTGGGATGCGCCGGAGCGCTTCGGCGGGACGCTGCGCCTCGCGCATGAGGGGAGCATCTACCGTATCGTCCGTGATTTCAATGCAGACGACCTCAGCGCAGATGGCGCAGCCACGACGACAGCGGGCGGCGCAGGGCTGACAGGCGGAGCAGGCGCCGGCTACGGCGCGGCTGCGATGGCTGGCGCCGGGACAGCCGGGATGACCGGGGCCACAGGCACCGGAATGACCGGGGCGGCGACGCTGGCGAGCGTCGGGCGCGCGAGCGGAGCGGCAGCACCGGCGGCCGGCGCGGACGCCTGTCCGCTGGAGATCTGGGACGAGACGGCGGGCGTCCGGGTGCCGGATCCGCGGGGCTTCCTGCAGGCGATGCTGGGCGGGATTTCCGAGACGGCGTTCGAGAACACGGTGTCGATCGGGCAGCTCCGAAGCGCGACGAGCCGCAGCATGGTGCATGAGCTGAAGTCCTACATCACAAATCTCAGCACGACCGGCGATATGTCGCTCGACTCCGCCGGGGCGCTGAAGCTTCTCCGGCAGCAGCGCAGCGCGCTGGAGGCGAAACGGGTGCCGGAGGCGGCGAAGTCCTACGCGCAGCTGATCGGCGAGATCCGGAACATCGAGCGCGAGATCGCGCAGCCGGAGTACGAGAATCAGCTTCGGAAGTACCAGGCTCTGCGTTCGGAGGTCCGAACGGAGCAGGTCGACCGGCAGACACGCCGGGAGGAGCTGCTGCAGAAGACGGCGGCCCAGGAGGCGGTGCTCACGCAGGCCGGCTTCGACAGCGGCGACGATATCCTGGACGCAAAGGAGCACGCCGACATGCTGTACAGCCTCTATCAGATCGGCGCGGAGCCACGGGAACGGGTGATTCGCATCGCTCTCCCGCTTCTCTTCGGCCTTCTGACGATCCTCTGCGGCATCGCGGCTGTACTGATCACAGCAATCGAATCCCCTGCCTTCGCACAGCGCTTCCATCTCGCGCCGGAGAAGGTCCCGGGTCTCGTCGCGGCGGTGTCGGGAAGTGGCCTGAGCGCGACGATCCTTGTGGCCACGAGCATTGGCCTGCTCGTACTGTGCATGCTGCTCTTCGTCTGGCGGCTGTACGCCAATGCTGCGAGGACGGGCTTCCTTCGGGAGACGGCGGCCGAGCTCAGCGCGATGCTGACGAAGCAGATCGGTACGGCGGACGTCAGCGATGCCGCGATGGAAAGCTTCCGGACACACATGGATGAGCTGCTGCGGGCCGAGGAGGAGCTCGAGACGCAGCGGACGACGCTTGCGGAGGTGAGCGCGGAGCTCCAGAATCTCAGCAACGACGAACGGCGCTACGATGTCGAGCTGCAGAAGCAGAACGAGAAGCAGACGGAGCTCGAGGGGAAGCTGCAGCACCTCGCAAATGTGAAGAACCGCGCGGAGATGCTGAAGCGGACGCTGGACGAGAACGACGCGATCTCGACGGAGATCGATGCGATCAATCTCGCGGCGGAGACGATGAAAGAGCTACAGAGCTCGATTCAGTCGAGCTTTGGACACTACCTCAACAAGGAGGCCGGTGAGCTGATCACGGGCATCACGGGCGGGGTGTACGACTCGATGTGGATCGACCAGAACCTCGACATCTTCATGAACACACCAGGGAAGATCGTGCCGATCGAGGACGTCTCCTCCGGCACGATGGATCAGATCTACCTGGCCCTGCGCCTCGCCGCCGCGCGCCTGATCCAGAGCGACACCGGCGCAGCGACTTCGACAGGTGGTGCCGGACAGGCCGGTGCTGACGCAGAGGCTTCGACGGGTGCCGCGGGCACGCAGACTTCGACGGCGGACGGAAGCGACGGCGCAGCGGAAGCACGGCTGCCACTGATCTTCGACGACTCCTTCGCGATGTACGACGAGCAGCGGCTCGCGTCCGCACTCCGCTACATCACGGAGATCCACCACGGCCAGATCCTGCTGTTCACCTGCCACACACGCGAACAGCGCATCCTCGAAAACGAAGACGTGAAATTTAACCTGATTGAGATGTGATGCTCTATCTGGTGAAATCGAGATTTCTTCAATGAAAATTTAAAAGCGCAGCGAAAAGAGGCCCGATCGGAGCCTCTTTTCGTTTGCCTGACTATTCGATTCTACTTCCTATATCTATTTACATATCGAATAGAGCTTTCTTTATTAAGTTTTCAATTTACACCATTATACGGACACAATGAGAAACTATATACGGAAGGACTTTTTCAGAAATCGTGTCTATGAGAATTACACTCCGAAACCGGATTCAGGAGAGAAACTATACATGGAAGGACTTTTTCGGAAATCGTGTCCATGAAAATCGAAATCAGATGCTGATTTTCGCTGTCAATCGCCGATTAAATATACACGATT